>JAYTXG010000309.1:0-10738 GCA_043743375.1 Sphingobacteriia bacterium | reverse complement strand
CAGATGAAAACAATAAATTTGGTGCTGATAATAAAGTCAATATTCAGAAAAACATTGATTATTACTCAAAACCACAGGGTAAACAAGCATCTTCATCGAGCTCAAAACCTCCAAATGCTGGTAAACCTTAAAAAATATTAGAAAGAAAATGCTCCTCAATTTGAGGAGTTTTTCTTTTATATGCTTCACAGGCTTATTTTTGCATACTTAAATAAATTTATGGGTTGGATTTATACATTAAATAACATAGATGCAAGTGCTACTAACTCTGCTGCAAACTATCTCCCTATAGGTATACAATTGATATTTGCAGCTGGTTTTGTGGCTACAATGATTGGTGTTTCTGCATTAGTAGGCCCAAAACGAAATACCTCCGATAAGTTAGAAAATTTTGCGAGTGGAATAGCTAGTCACGGAAATGCTCGTCAACCAATGGCAATTAAGTATTTTTTAGTAGCCATTTTATTTGTTTTGTTTGATGTGGAAGTAATTTTTTTCTACCCTTATGCAGTCAACTTTAGAGAATTAGGTTGGCATGGGTTTATGGCTGTTTTAATGTTTGTGAGCTTCTTTTTAGTAGGGTTTATTTATATTATTAAAAAAGGCGCTTTGAATTGGGAAGATTAGGTAGAAGATTAATAATGAACGGTTAATAATTAATTCAGGAAAATGAACATAGCTAAACATTTTAGGGTTATTACAAATTGGAAACTATTAATTCTTAATTATTAATTTTTAATTTAAATTATGTCACGTCCTGTTCGATTTAATATTCATCCTATTCTGGCAAAAACTTCAGATGCAATCGGAAATGTTGCAACACCAGAGGGTTTTGGCGGAGATGGCTTTTTTACTACAAAATTGAGTGATGTAGTTGGGTTGGCCAGAAAAAATTCTCTTTGGCCCTTACCTTTTGCTACATCATGTTGTGGTATTGAGTTCATGGGTACTATGGGATCTCATTACGATTTGGCACGATTTGGATCTGAAAGAGTTGGATTCTCGCCCCGACAGTGCGATTTATTGATGGTAATGGGTACTATTGCCAAAAAAATGGGTCCCGTTTTACGTCAAGTTTACTTACAAATGGCAGAGCCACGTTGGGTAATTGCTGTTGGTGCCTGTGCTTGTAGTGGTGGTATTTTTGATACATACAGTGTTTTACAAGGTATTGATCAGATAATTCCGGTTGATGTATATGTTCCCGGCTGTCCGCCCCGACCA
Organism: Sphingobacteriia bacterium; assembly: GCA_043743375.1. Taxonomy (GTDB): domain Bacteria; phylum Bacteroidota; class Bacteroidia; order Chitinophagales; family Chitinophagaceae; genus Sediminibacterium. The sequence continues at coordinate 9,514 of JAYTXG010000309.1, read as the reverse complement.
GAAGCTATATTGGATGGATTTATGAAAATCCAAGATTTAGTAGGTGAGGAAAGCATTAGAAGAAGAAATGGACTTCAGTATAAGGCATTGTTGAATGGATATGGAATACAATAGGGAAGTAAATTAAGTTTATGGGTTTAACAAATCAATACATTCAAGAAAAATTGGTAGAGAAATTTGCAGATCAAGTGTGCAATTTTGAAGATACTTATGGAATGCTTTGTTTCGAAGCTCCTAAGGAACAAAATTTAAAAGTATTGCAATATTTGTTCGATGAGCCTACGCTCAATTTTCAGTTTCTAACTGATTTATGTGCAGTAAATTTTCCTGATGAAAAAGGCAGAGAATTAGCGGTTGTTTATCATTTGCATAATCTGAAAGAAAATATACGTATTCGTTTTAAGGTGTTTACTTCTATAGATCAAACTGATGTATTTACTGCGTCTAAACTATATTCAAGCGCAAATTGGATGGAGCGAGAAACCTATGATTTTTATGGTGTTAATTTTGTTGGTCACGATAACTTGAAAAGGATTTTAAATGTTGATGAAATGGATTATTTTCCTTTAAGAAAAGAATATCCGTTGGAAGATCAAACAAGAATTGATAAAGACGATGAAATGTTCGGAAGGGGATAATTCTATTTTTAAATGAAGATTTTAGCACAATGAATGATCACCATATAACATTGCCAGAAGGCTCAATAGAACGTCAAACAACTACTCTAAATGTTGGTCCAACTCACCCTGCAACTCATGGGGTATTCCAAAATATTATGGAGTTAGATGGGGAACGTATTGTTTCAACAGAACAAACAGTAGGCTACATACATAGAGCTTTTGAAAAATTAGCAGAGCGTAGGCCTTTATACCAAGTTACTCCACTTACTGATCGCTTAAATTATTGCAGCAGCCCTATTAACAATATGGGCTGGCATTTAACTTGTGAAAAATTATTGTGTGTAGAAACACCAAAGCGAGTAGATTATTTACGTATAATTATTATGGAGTTGGCGCGTATTTCCGACCATTTAATTTGCAATTCAATTGTTGGAGTTGATACGGGTGCGTATACAGGATTTCTGTATGTAATGCAATACCGCGAATTAATTTATGAAATATATGAAGAAGTATGTGGGTCCCGCCTTACTACTAATATTGGGCGTATTGGCGGTTTTGAAAGGAATTTCACGAATACTGCATTTACAAAACTTGAGAAATTCTTAAAAGAATATCCTAAAGTATTAACGGAATTTGAAGGCCTTTTTACGCGTAACAGAATATTTATGGAACGTACAATTGGCGGGGGTGCTATTAGTGCGGAACGTGCGTTGAATTATGGGTTTACTGGCCCCAATTTAAGGGCAGCTGGTGTTGATTATGATGTTAGGGTACATAGTCCATATAGTAGTTACGAAGATTTTACATTTGATGTTCCTGTTGGTAAAACAGGTGATAATTACGATCGTTATTTAGTGCGTAATCAAGAAATGTGGCAGAGCTTAAGCATCATTGAACAAGCCTATCAAAAAGTGCAACAATTTAAAGGAGCAGATGCAGAAGTATATCATGCAGATGTACCTGAATATTATCTTCCTAAAAAAGAAGATGTATATACTAAAATGGAAGCATTGATTTGGCATTTTAAAATTATTATGGGAGAAATTGATATGCCAAAAGGAGAAGTATACAAATCGGTGGAAGGTGGTAATGGAGAACTTGGGTTTTATTTAATTAGTGATGGAGGAAGAACCCCGTTCAGGTTACACTTTCGAAGACCATGCTTTATTTATTATCAAGCTTATCCAGAATTAATTACTGGTGGAATGTTAAGTGATGCAATTGTAACAATGAGTAGTTTGAATTTGATTGCTGGTGAATTGGATGCTTAATTCTGAGGAAATAAGAGTTAAGAAATAAGAGTTAAGAAATATGAATTAAGAGTTATGAGTATGCAACAATTTTCAGAAGAGCAAATGACCGAGTTTAATAGGCTCGTAAGTCATTATCCAGGGGGCAAACAGAAGAGTGCTTTACTTCCTGTATTACATTTGGCGCAAAATAGTTTTGGCGGATGGCTAAGTTCAAATACGATGGATTATGTAGCAGAATTGTTACAGATTAAATCGATTGAAGTGTATGAAGTAGCCACTTTCTATAGCATGTATAATTTAAGACCTGTGGGCAAATACATGTTCGAAGTTTGTCATACCGGACCATGCATGATCAGTGGGTGTGATGATATTATTGAATATATTGAAAAGAAGTTGAGCATCAAATCAGGGGAAACAACATTGGATGGTTTATTCACATTAAAAACGGTGGAATGCTTGGGTGCTTGCGGCTATGCACCAATGATGCAGATGGGAAAAACATACAGAGAGCATCTTACAAAAGAAAAAGTTGACGCAATAATTGAAGAGTGTAGCAAAAATGCTGCAGTAAATAATTAATTATATGGGTGTAAAATTATTACTGGAAAAAGATCATGTTGAAGGTATTCGCTTTTTCGATGTGTACCGCAAAGAAGGCGGATACAAAAGTGTAGAGAAAGCTTTGAAAGAAATGACGCCTGAAACAATTGTAGAAGAAGTTAAAAAAAGTGGCTTAAGAGGTAGAGGCGGCGCTGGTTTTCCGGCAGGAATGAAATGGGGTTTTATTGCTAAGCCAGAAGGTGTTCCACGCCACTTAGTATGCAATGCCGATGAAAGTGAACCTGGTACTTTTAAAGACAGGTACCTGATGGAATTTCTTCCTCACTTATTAATAGAAGGATTAATCATATCTTCTTTTGCTTTAGGAAGTAATGATACCTATATCTACATACGAGGAGAATATGCTTGGATCGTTGATATTTTAGAACATGCTATTGAAGAAGCAAAATCAAATGGGTTTCTTGGAAAAAATATTTTAGGTACTGGTTTTGAATGTAACATTTATGTGCATCGTGGAGCAGGTGCTTATATATGCGGAGAAGAAACTGCGTTAATAGAATCATTAGAAGGTAAGCGTGGAAACCCTCGCATCAAACCTCCATTTCCAGCAATTCAAGGTGTTTGGATGCGCCCAACTGTTGTAAACAATGTAGAAACATTGGCTGCAATTGTTCCTATCATAAATATGGGAGGAGATGAATATGCCAAAATTGGTGTTGGCCGTTCTACAGGTACCAAATTAATTTCTGCTTGTGGCAATATTAATAAGCCTGGTGTTTATGAAATTAATATGACCATTTCTGTGGAAGAATTTATTTATTCTGATGAATATTGTGGAGGTATTGCAAATGGTAAAAGGTTAAAAGCCTGCATTCCAGGCGGTTCCTCTGTTCCAATTTTGCCTGCCAATTTATTGCTTATGACTGCTAAAGGTGAAAAGCGTTTAATGAATTATGAAAGCCTTAGTGATGGTGGATTTGCAACTGGTTCAATGTTAGGATCGGGAGGTTTTATAGTTTTAGATGAAGATCAGTGTATTGTAAAAAATACCTTTACTTTAGCCAGATTTTACAGACATGAAAGTTGCGGACAATGTTCGCCATGTAGAGAAGGAACAGGATGGATGGAGAAAATTTTAAAAAATATTGATACTGGAAAAGGTAAGATGAGTGACATCGATTTGTTATGGGATATTCAACGCAAAATAGAAGGGAATACTATTTGTCCATTAGGTGATGCTGCTGCTTGGCCAGTTGCCGCAGCTATCCGGCACTTTAGGGATGAATTTGAATGGCATGTGTTGAATCCAGAAGAATCACAAAACAAAAATTATGGATTAGCGCATTATGCCGATCCAATTCATGTACCAGCTTAACAAACTATGTCTGAACAACCATTATTTAAAGTAACGATCGACAACATTACGATTGAAGTACCACCCGGAACTACTATTCTTAATGCAGCTCGAAAAATTGGAGGTGAGGTAGCACCTCCAGCAATGTGTTATTACAGCAAGCTCGAAGGAAGTGGCGGAAAATGTAGAACTTGCTTGGTAGAAGTTAGTAAAGGTTCTGAAAAAGATCCTCGCCCAATGCCAAAATTATTGGCAAGTTGTAGAACTGCGGTAATGGATGGGATGGAAGTAAAAAATATTACTAGTGAAAAAGTAATTGAGGCTCGCAATGGTGTGATAGAATTTTTATTAATTAATCACCCACTAGATTGTCCAATATGTGATCAGGCCGGTGAATGTCATCTTCAAGATTTAAGTTACAACTATGGTAAAGAAGGAACTCGTTATGAGTTCCAAAGAAGAACATTTAAAAAGCATGATATCGGTCCATTTATTCAATTGCACATGACGCGTTGTATTCTGTGTTACCGTTGTGTTTATGTGGCCGACCAACTTACCAATAATCGTGAACATGGAATTTTAGATAGGGGCGATCATTCAGAAATTGCAACATTAATTGAGAAAAATCTCGACAACGATTTTATCGGCAATGTAATTGATGTTTGCCCCGTTGGAGCATTAACCGATAAAACATTCCGTTTTAAAAATCGCGTTTGGTTTTTAAAACCAATGGATGCACATCGCAATTGCCCTACTTGTAGTGGTAAAGTAACTGTTTGGAATAGAGGTGATGAAGTTTTTAGAGTAACTGCCAGAAAAGACGAATGGGGTGAAGTAGAAGATTGGATTTGCAATACTTGTAGATTCGAAAAAAAGAAAGCTAGTGATTGGGTGATAGAAGGCCCAAGGATGATTGATAGACATTCCGTAATTTCTCAAGGTCATTATGCAGGTTCTGTTGGTACAAATACTCCAACAGAAATTTTTGGAGCAGTTCATAATGGACGCAAACCACATTTATTAATGGATATCCATGCTGTAAGTGAAGTAAACCAACCTACAGTAACCTTAAGCATGTTGGATAGACCAGCACATTCAACCGATTTTACACCTAACAAAGACTAATTAATTATACAATGACACTATTGGCATTTGATTGGATTTTAATGTTAGAAAAATTAATACTAATTGCAATTATTGTTTTTGCAAGCTTAGGCATTGCTTTATATACCACTTTCGCAGAACGTAAAGTGGCAGCAGTTTTACAAGATAGGCCGGGGCCAAATAGGGCTGGTCCGTTTGGATTACTGCAACCTCTTGCAGATGGCTTGAAATTAATAATGAAAGAAGAAATCATTCCAAATTCAGCTAATAAATCTTTATTTATTCTTGGGCCTGGCTTAGCAATGACGGCTGCTTTAATGACTTGCAGCGTTATTCCATGGAGCAGTCATATTGAACTATTCGATCGAAAAATAGATTTACAAATTGCAGATATTAATATTGGTATTTTATACATTTTTGGAGTAGTTAGTTTAGGTGTGTACGGTATTATGATAGGTGGATGGGCTTCTAATAATAAGTTCTCTTTAATGGCGGCTCTTCGCGGAGCATCTCAAGCAATTAGTTATGAACTGGCAATGGGGCTTTCATTAATTGCAGTATTAATGATTGGCGGTTCCCTAAGCTTAAAAACCATTGTAGATGCGCAAATGGCACCAGGCGCCTACTGGAATATTGTTTATCAACCTTTAGGGTTTGTCATTTTTTTTATATGTGCATTGGCAGAATGCAATAGAACACCATTTGATTTGCCAGAAGCAGAAAATGAATTGAATTTTGGTTATCATCAGGAATATTCTTCCATGAAATTAGGCTTTTACTTATTTTCAGAATACATCAATATAATAATGAGTAGTGCAGTAATGGCTTGCTTATTTTTTGGAGGATATGATCTTCCTTTTTTTGATGAATCTAAGTTGCCAGTAAATTATGCAGCGATGGTTGGATTGGGAACTTTACTGATTAAGATAGTAATATTTATTTTTGTGTTTATGTGGATTAGGTGGACTATACCGCGTTTCAGGTATGATCAACTAATGAATTTAGGATGGAAAAAATTAATTCCATTAGCTTTATTTAATATGCTGCTTACAGCAGCAATTATTTTGTGGAAACAAAGCTGAAAAGAATGATGAATTAAGAGTTATGAATTAAGAGTTGTAGAGTAAGAATCAACAAAATTGTAAAAGAGTATAATAAAATGCAAGCATTAACAACCAGAGGAAAAAAAGTTAGCAGAGAACCAATGACTTTTATGGAGCGATTATATATTCCCTCTATTCTTAAAGGCATGGCTATTACATTCAGTCATATTTTTAAGAAACAACCAACCATACGTTACCCAGAGCAAACAAGGGAATTTAGTCCAGTTTTTAGAGGATTGCATGTTTTAAATAGAGATGAAGAAGGACGAGAAAATTGTACTGCTTGTGGTTTATGTGCCGTAGCTTGTCCGGCTGAAGCCATTACCATGGAAGGCGCCGAACGCTTGCCAGGTGAGGAAAATAAATACAGGGAAGAAAAATATGCAGCCAAATATGAAATCAATATGCTGCGTTGTATTTTTTGTGGGTTGTGTGAAGATGCATGCCCCAAAGATGCCATTTATTTAAGTGAAACTTTTGCACCAGCTAATTTTACCAGAAAGGGATTTATTTATGGTAAAGAAGATTTATTAATTCCTGATCCAATAACAGCACCTGAGGAGTATGCAAAAGCACGTGGAAAAAAGAGAGTTAATAATTAATTAAATTTGAATTTTTTTAAATAAAAGGGTTGTAGTTAGCTTTAATTCTAGAAAATGAGTGCAGTTCAAATATTATTTTTCATTTTAAGTTCACTGGCCATTTTTGGTTCAATCATGGTACTTATTAGTAAGAACCCTGTGCACAGTGTTTTGTGGTTAATTACAGTTTTCTTTGCAATTTCGGGTCATTACATTTTGCTCAATGCACAGTTCTTAGCTATCGTTAACTTAATTGTATACGCAGGTGCAATTATGGTATTATTTCTTTTCGTTATTATGCTCATGAACTTAAATGCAGATGCAGAGCCTCGTAAACATTTATGGATGAAATTGGCAGGAGTAATTTCAGGTGGTTGCTTTTTGATGGTATTGGTTTCATTAATTCGCCAAACAACAGAATTAACAGGAAAAACTGCATTAATGAAAGAAGGGAATATAGGATTAATTAAAAACCTGGGTAAAGCATTATTTAGTGATTATGTAGTGCCTTTTGAAATAAGTAGTGTGTTGTTTTTGAGTGCAATGGTAGGAGCAGTAGTAATTGGTAAAAAAGAATAACTCTTAATTAATAAATCTTAATTCATAATACAAAAATGCCGATACAATATTATATCTATTTCTGTTTAACACTTTTTAGCATTGGTGTGATAGGTGTGCTTACCAGACGAAATGCAATTATTGTTTTTATGTGTATTGAGCTTATGCTCAATGCTGTAAATTTATTGTTAGTGGCATTTTCAAAAATGCATCATGGAGCTGCACTCACAACAAACGCTGCAACTACTGCCGGAATAGACGGACAATTATTTGTGTTTTTTATTATGGTTGTTGCTGCTGCTGAAGTAAGCGTTGGTTTAGCTATTATAGTAATGATGTATAGAAATACACATTCAATAGATATTAATTTTTTAAACAGGTTGAAAAACTAATACTTGCATGAGTAAAATTGTTTTTTTAGTTCCACTTTTTCCCTTACTTGGGTTTTTAATTAATGGATTAGGAAGAAAATCGCTTTCTAAATCGGCCATAGGTATTATTGGTTCGGGTGTAATTTTATTGTCATTTCTAACTTCCTGTTATTTATTTACTCAAGTAACCTCAGCAACTGATTCTATAAATTCGGTAGTTACGTTGTTTAATTTTATATCTGTTAAAGATTTCATCATACCATTTGCTTTTCAAGTAGATCAGTTATCGGTATTGTTCTTGTTAATTATTACAGGCATAGGCTTTCTCATTCATTTGTATTCTACTTCATATATGAAAGAGGAAGAGACGCATCATTTTGGTAGATATTTTGCCTACCTCAATCTATTTGTATTTTCTATGTTGTTATTGGTTATGGGCGCTAACTATGTGATCATGTTCATTGGCTGGGAAGGAGTAGGATTGTGCTCTTATTTATTAATTGGATATTGGTTTAAAAACAATGAATTTAATTATGCTGCTAAAAAAGCATTTATTATGAATCGCATTGGCGATTTAGGATTTCTTTTAGCAGTTTTCTGGTTATTGTTTAAGTTAGGTACAGTTAATTATGGAGACGTATTTGCAAATGTTGGTCAATTATCTACATTTGATCTTACAGCTATAACTACTTTATTATTTATAGGAGCAATGGGCAAAAGCGCCCAAATACCGTTGTATACTTGGTTGCCAGATGCGATGGCTGGTCCAACTCCAGTATCAGCATTAATACATGCTGCCACAATGGTAACTGCCGGTATTTACATGATTGCAAGAAGCAATATTTTGTTTACAATGGCGCCGGCAACTCAAACACTAATTGCTATTATTGGGTTGGCAACGGCAATTTTTGCAGCTACTATTGCACTAAAGCAAAATGACATAAAAAAAGTATTGGCCTATTCTACTGTTAGTCAGTTAGGGTACATGTTTTTAGGGTTAGGAGTTGGTTCTTATACGGGTGCTGTATTTCATGTGATGACCCATGCGTTTTTTAAAGCATTATTATTTTTAGGAGCAGGTTCAGTAATCCATGCAATGCACCACGAACAAGATATTCGTAAAATGGGCAACTTAAAAAAATACATGCCAATCACTCATTTTACTTTTTTATTGGCTTGTTTGGCAATAGCAGGTATCCCTCCTTTTTCTGGTTTCTTTTCAAAAGATGAAATACTATCTGCCGCTTTTGTAAAAAATCCACTCTATTACTATATAGGAGTTGGAGGCGCTTTAATGACAGCTTTTTATATGTTTAGGTTATATACGCTTACTTTCCTAGGTAAATTTAGAGGTACTCAAGAGCAAGAACATCATTTGCATGAAAGTCCTTTTGCTATGACTATTCCATTGATTGTATTGGCTGTACTTTCTGTTGTTGGTGGATTTATTGGAATACCAGAAGTGTTTGCTGAAAATAATCATTGGCTTGAACATTTCTTATCTCCTGTGTTTGCAGAATCTACCAAATTGGCTGAAGTGCACCATTTGAGCCACTCTCAGGAGTATATTATGATGGGTACGGTAACTGTTTTAATAGTTGGCGTTATTTTATTTTCGTTGAATACATTTAAGAAATATACAGGAGGTGAAAAATCAGCGGAAACTGGGTTTGGAAAATTAGTGGAGAATAAATGGTATATCGATGAATTGTATAATACCATAATTGTACATCCAATTAACACTTTTTCTAATTTTTTAAAAAATGTAATTGAGAAAAGAGGGATTGATGGAGCGGTAAATGGGGTGGGCAAGTTGGTTTCATATAGTTCTAGACAGTTACGGTTGGTGCAAAGTGGACAGGTAGCCAGCTATCTACTAATAATGATTTTATCGATAGTGGTATTTTTCTTGATTTGGTTCAATGATATATCCATCATGCGATTTATAAATAAAATATTTTAATAATGATCGCCTTATTACTTATATTAATTCCTTTAGTTGCAGGGTT
>JAYTXG010000308.1:0-3873 GCA_043743375.1 Sphingobacteriia bacterium | reverse complement strand
GTTCCTATCAGAGATTATGAAGGACTTAAGATGTATATTGATCAAATTAAAGAAGGTAAAGAAAATGTTCTATGGTTAGGAAAGCCTATCTATTTTGCCAAAACTAGTGGAACAACTAGCGGAATTAAATATATTCCAATAACGAAAGATTCAATTTCCAATCATATACAAACTGCTAGAAATGCGCTTTTGTGTTATATGGCTGAAACTGGAAACACTTCATTTGCCAACGGGAAAATGATTTTTTTGAGCGGATCTCCAGTTTTGGAGCGTACAGCAAATATTCCTACAGGTAGGTTAAGTGGTATTGTAAACCATCATATTCCAGCATATTTGCGTTCCAATCAATTGCCGTCTTTTGAAACCAATTGTATTGAAGATTGGGAAATCAAACTAGATAAAATTGTGGAAGAAACCATTAATAAGGACATGACTTTAATTAGTGGGATACCTCCTTGGATGCAGATGTATTTTGATCGGTTAATGGAAAAAAGTGGCACAAAAATTGGAGAACTCTTTCCTAATTTCAGTGTAATGGTGCAAGGAGGAGTAAATTTTGAGCCATATAAATCGAGAATATTTGAAAGTATTGGCAGAAAAATTGACTCGATTGAACTTTTTCCAGCAAGTGAAGGGTTTTTTGCATTTCAGGATACACAAACAGAAGAAGGAATGTTGTTGAATACCAACAGTGGTATTTTTTATGAATTTATCCCCGCAGGGGAGATATTTAATGAAACTCCTCATAGGGTATTATTAAAAGACGTAAAATTAGGCAAAAATTATGCTTTAATCATTAATAGTAATGCTGGACTATGGGGCTATAATTTGGGAGATACAGTTAAATTTGTTAGTATAGCACCTTATCGCATCATTGTAACTGGTAGAATAAAGCATTTTATTTCTGCCTTTGGAGAGCATGTAATTGGCGAAGAAGTTGAGCAAGCTATTTTACAAACAATTATGCATCATCCATGTAAAATAACGGAATTTACTGTGGCTCCTATGATTCAACAAGGAGAAGGGAAAAGCTATCATGAATGGTTTATAGAATTTGAAGAAGCACCCGTAGATTTACCTGCTTTTAGTGAAACGCTTAATAATATAATGAGAATTAAAAACGTGTATTATGATGATTTGATAAAAGGAAATATTCTTTTGCCTTTAAAAATTATTGCGATTCAGCAAAAAGGGTTCATTAATTATATGAAATCGATTGGTAAATTAGGGGGGCAAAATAAAGTTCCTCGCTTAAGTAATAATCAAATTATTGCTGAAAAATTGAAACGGTATATATTGTAGTATAAGCATAAATAATAATAATCGTAAAGAGTAGCACATTTTGATTTATTTTAGATCAAATTCTCTACCTAATAAAAAAGTGAATGAGTAAAAAACGAATCGCAATATTTGGATCAACTGGGTCAATTGGAACACAAGCTTTAGACGTAATTAAAGCAAACGAAGAATTATTTTCTGTTGAAATTTTAACAGCACATTCAAACGATGAATTACTAATAAAACAGGCACTTCGTTTTAATCCAAATATGGTGGTTATAGGAGATGAAAAAAAATACCTCACAGTAAAAGAAGCGTTGAGTAAAACAACTATAAAGGTATTTGCAGGTGAAAATGCATTGGCAGAAGCTGCTTCAGTAGATTGTTATGATATCATGTTGGCTGCGATTGTTGGATATGCCGGGTTGAGACCAACTTTAAATGCTATAGAATTGGGTAAAACAATTGCTTTAGCAAACAAAGAAACCTTGGTGGTTGCCGGTGATATTGTAATGAAAAAAGCTGCTGAAAAAAGAGTGCCAATTATTCCTGTTGATAGTGAGCATTCAGCAATTTTTCAATGTTTGGTGGGAGAGGGAAGAAATAAAATGGAGAAAATTATTCTTACTGCAAGCGGTGGCCCTTTTTTAGGAAAGAAGCCCAACTTTTTAGTGAATGTAAAAAAAGACCATGCTTTGCAACATCCTAATTGGAGTATGGGTGCAAAAATAACCATTGATTCTGCAACCTTAATGAACAAAGGATTGGAAATGATTGAAGCCAAATGGTTATTTAATTTGGCTGCTCATCAAATACAAGTAGTTATACATCCGCAAAGTATTATTCATAGTATGGTACAATTTGAGGATGGAAGTATTAAAGCTCAAATGGGGTTGCCGGATATGAAATTACCTATTCAATATGCATTGGCATTTCCACAAAGAATTACTAATGATTTTCCTCGATACGATTTTAAAAAGCCAAATACATTATCTTTTGAAGAGCCTGATTTTAAAACATTTCGAAATTTAATTTTGGCTACGGATGCTATGTACAAAGGTGGTAACATGCCTTGTATTTTGAATGCAGCAAATGAAATTGCTGTTTTTGCTTTTCTTAGAAATCGTATTGGTTTTTTAGACATGACGGAAATTATTGAACAAACAATGGCAAAAGTTAGTTTTATATCAGAACCAACTTTGCAAGATTATTTTGATACAGATGCTCAATCGAGAGATTTTGCTGCGACTTTGGTACACATGTAATTTTTAATAAAAAATAAAACCTCCGGGAAATTAAAATGAGTTTATTAGCAATTGATTGGATGAGTGTAGGCGTTAAGATGGGGCAGTTTATTTTGTCTTTTTCTATTTTAGTAGTCTTACATGAATTAGGGCATTATTTGCCCGCAAAATTCTTTAAATGTAGAGTAGAAAAATTCTATTTATTTTTCAATCCATGGTTTAGCCTTTGGAAAAAGCAAAAAGGTGAAACAGAATACGGTTTGGGATGGATTCCTTTTGGGGGGTATGTGAAAATAGCTGGAATGGTAGATGAAAGTATGGATAAAGAGCAAATGAAGTTGCCTGCTCAACCTTGGGAATTTAGATCGAAGCCAGCATGGCAAAGATTAATTATTATGATTGGTGGAGTAATTGTAAATATTATTTTAGCCATTGTTATTTTTATTGGAATCACTTGGGTTTGGGGGGAAGAACAATTGCCGATTAAAAATTTAAAATATGGAGTTTATACCGATTCATTAGCAAGATCAATCGGATTGAAAGATGGAGATAATGTAGTTGGAATTGATGGTAAGAAAATAGAAAATTTTGGAACGCTTGAAGCTGAAATTATTTTAACTGAAGCGAAAAAATTACAAGTACAGAGAGATAGTGTTCAATTGGATATTTCAATTCCTGAAGGGTTCACTAAATTGCTTGTTAAACAAAGAAAAGTAAGCGGATTAGTCGTGCCGCGCTATCCAGTAATTGTAGATTCTGTTGGTAAATCTGCTACTATTATTAAAGGGGAGTTGAAAAAAGGGGATACCTTAATTGCACTTAACAATCAATCATTTAAATATTACCAAGAGTTCGATGCCATTAAAAAAGCGTACACCGATTCTTTAGTGATTATTACTTTACTAAGAGGAGTTGATACAGTTAAAATTAAAGCGTTGGTAAGTAACAAAGGTGCATTAGGATTTTTTGCGGCAAGTCCATTAATAATATTAGGAACTGAGACAAAAAATTACAGTCTTGCTCAATCAATTCCATTAGGCATTACTCGCTGTTGGGAAACATTGGACAGATATATCACTGGCATCAAACAAATATTCACAGGCAAAGTAAATGCGAGTGATTCATTAGGTAGTGTAATTAGTATTGGTAATACTTTTCCTGGAGTTTGGGATTGGGAAAGATTTTGGACGCTTACGGGTATTTTTTCTATTATACTTGCTTTTATGAACATTCTGCCAATTCCAGCCCTTGATGGCGGGCATGCACTCTTTACGATCTATGAAATGATATCTGGTCGTAAGCCAGGCGATAAGTTCATGGAATATGCACAAATGGTTGGGATGGTGTTATT
>JAYTXG010000307.1:0-7148 GCA_043743375.1 Sphingobacteriia bacterium | reverse complement strand
ATTGTTTTGAAAGAAGTTTAAATGGAAAACCATTGGATAATTCTAGCAAAGAAATGCAAGCAATTGTAGCATACATCAAGCATATTGGATCAAATGTAGTAAAAGGGCAAAAAGCAAATGGATCTGGGCTGAAAGAACTTACTTTTTTAAATAGAGCCGCCGAATCTGTTAAAGGAGAAAAAATATATCAAACCAAATGTCAAAGTTGTCATCAACCCAATGGTGAAGGGTTATTAAATGCAGGTAAAAATGAATATACTTATCCTCCATTATGGGGTAAACATAGTTTTAATGATGGAGCTGGTCTCTTCAGAATTTCCAATTTTGCAAAATATATAAAGTACAATATGCCACAGGGTGTAACCCATGAAACTCCGCAACTTTCAGATGAGGAAGCTTGGGATGTTTCGGCTTATGTACTTTCCCAATCAAGGCCTCATATTGCAGTTCCAAAAGATTGGCCCGACATTACTAAAAAACCAATTGATCATCCTTTCGGACCATACGCTGATTCATTTTCAGAAAAACAACATAAGTACGGGCCTTTTAAACCTATTGCAGCTGCTACAAAAAAATAAAATAATTCTATGTTAAATAACAGGAGAAAATTCATTCAGCAAATTAGTGCTTTAGGAGGTGTTGGTATTGTTGCTGCAACTGGCATAAATGATTTATCCGCTGCAAATTTCAATGCCACAATTAATGATGCTAATGAAGCTATTACCCTTACTATATTACAGACTACAGATGTACATTGTCAGGTACATCCTCATGATGAATTATTTTGGGAAAATGGCAAATCAGTATTTAGAAAAACAGGGGGCTATGCACATTTGGCGAGTTATTTAGAAAAAGAAAAGAAAAATAATCCCAATAGTTTTTTGATTGATACGGGAGACATGTTTCAGGGAAGTGAGTTGTCTGTAAAAACTTTTGGAAAGGCAATGGTTCCTATTTTGAATGCTTTAAATTATGATCTTTATTTACCTGGTAATTGGGAAGTAGTTTATTATAAGAAAGTTATGCAAACTTTATTGGGCTCTTTAAATGCACCAAAGGTTTGTGCCAATATGTATCATGATTTAGGCGATGGTGTTAAAGGTGAATTGATATTTCCACCCTACCATATTTGGCATACTAATGGGATAAAAATTGGGTTTATTGGATATACCGATCCTTTGGTCCCACTTCGGCAATCTCCTAATTATAGCAAAGGAATCATCTATACTAAACCCGAAGAGAATTTAGCACATTATGTAGATGTGTTAAGAAATCAAGAACAATGCGCTGCAGTATTAATTATTGCTCATCTTGGATTATCGCAACAACTTCATTTGGCTAATCAGCCAGTATGCGAAGGGGTAGATTATATTTTAGGTGGGGATACACATGAAAGAGTTAGAAAACCAATTAAATGTAAATATGCAAAAGTAGTAGAACCAGGTGCTTTTGGTTCTTTTGTTGGTAAACTAAAACTTGGTTTTAAAAAAGGAAAATTAGTAAATGATACTTATGAATTGGAAGAGATCAATGCTGCTAAATATCAGGCTGACAAAAAAATTACTGCATTAATAAATAAGTTTGAACAACCCTTTTCAAAAGAAATTTATAAAATAGTAGGCTACAGTACCATACCACTGTTTAGGTATTTTGTAGTAGAAAATCCTATTGACACGCTTATATTAAATGCGCTTAAATGGAAGTTGCCAGAAACTGATATTGTATTATCAAATGGGTTTAGATTTTGTCCTCCAAGAACTACTAAAGATTCTACCGGGCATATTCCTATTACAGCGGGTTTTATTTATGATATGCTACCTGTTGACAGTACTATAAGAACAGGTGTTGTAACGGGCAAACAACTAACTGAATGGTTAGAAAAAGAATTGAATAATGTATTTGCAAAAGATGCAGTAGAACGTTTTGGCGGATGGTTAATAAAGTTTAAAGGAATGAAGTTACAGTTTGAGGCATTTGCAGCAAAAGGTAATCGTGTAAAAGAAGTTAAAGTAGGTAATGCATTGTTGGATCCTGAAAAATTTTATACTATTTCTGCTTGTGAAAGAGATGGAGATCCATTAGATATGTTGTGTAGAATTCGTAACGTTAAGCATTCCCAAAATACGCCCTATACCTTGCACGGCACTATGTTAGCATACTTAAAAAACAATTCACCTGTAACGCCAATGCCTGAAAAGAATGCAATAATACTGGATGCCCCAGAAACCCTACTATCACAAGTAACTGGGGTTGATTATATATTTCGTTAATTAATTAAATAAACAAAGTGAACATGGTTCTTTATAACTTCGTTATTAATGATGATTTTTAATAATGAATAAAAGTATAAAGCCTTTCGACTCAATTTTTGAACCAGCCCTTATTACAGAAATGTATCAGTTTGGGGAACTAAGACAATTTAAGGAGGGTGAATTAATTATGGATTACGGTAAGTATATTCGTTATATGCCATTGATTTTGAAAGGCACCATTAAAGTGTTGCGCAAAGATGAAAACGGCAAAGAGTTGCTGCTTTATTATTTGTCTAATAATGAAAGTTGTTCAATGGCTTATAGCTGTTGCATAGAAGCTAAAAAAAGTGAAATTAAAGCAATTGCTGAAGAAGATGTTGAGCTGATTGCCATACCACATAATAAATTGGATGAGTGGTTGTGTAAATATCCAAGTTGGAAAAACTATATCATGCGCAGCTTTAATGAACGATTTTTAGAATTACTGAAAAATATTGAATCAGTTGCATTTCATCAATTAGACGAAAGACTTATTGCTTATTTGCATGGGAAAAAACAAGTTGCTGGATCAAATGTTATTAAAGCTTCGCATTATCTTATTGCCGACGAATTAGCAACTTCTAGAGTAGTTATTTCTAGATTATTAAAGCAATTAGAAAATGATGGAAGAATTATACTTTACAGAAATGAGATTAAATTGCTGAAAGACTTTTAAGTTAACTTTACAGGATAATTAATTAAATGAAACATTCACAAACCATTGGATTCATTGCAATAGTTTTAACTATACTTGTTTGTTTTATGCCTTGGGTTTTTATTGAAAGTAAGGATATAGCCATAACTGGCTTTGAAACAAAAGGCACCCGATTTGGTCGACCAGGAATGTTTATTGTATATCTTGGAAGTATTGCTGCCATTTTCTTCCTGATCCATAAAATTTGGTCAAAAAGAATCAATGTTTTTTTAACGGCAATGATATTTGCTTGGGCAATTAGAAACTACTTAATAATAACAGCTTGTTCAGCAGGAGAATGCCCTACAATACAAATAGGATTAATTCTGCTGCTAGTTTTTTCAGCAATTTCTATGATAATGTCTTTTCTACCTAAGATAGATGTTTCAGCCCAGAAGCAATAATATTTACTGATTCTAATATCTGTTCTTTGTTAATGATTAATGGAGGTGCAAAACGAATTTTATCACCATGTGTAGGTTTAGCTAGCAATCCTTTTTCTTTTAAAATTAAACATAAATCCCAAGCAGCTTCCGGGTTTTGATGATTTATCACAATTGCATTCAATAGACCCTTACCTCTGATTATTTTGATAAATGGCGATTGTAAATTATTTAATTCAGTTCTAAATAATAATCCCATTTCATGGGCATTTTCCGCCATTTTCTCGTCTTTTAAAACTGATAGTGCACTCATTGCAACTGCGCATGCCAAAGGGTTTCCGCCATAGGTTGAGCCATGTTCGCCAGGTTTAATAGTCAGCATAATTTCATCATCTGCGAGTATTGCAGAAACAGGTAAAACTCCTCCACTTAAAGCTTTTCCTAATATTAAAATATCGGGCCTTACACTTTCATGATCGCAAGCAAGCATTTTACCTGTTCTTGCTAATCCAGTTTGAATTTCATCTGCAATAAATAATACATTGTATTCATTGCAAAGGGCTCTTACTTTTTGTAAATAGCCTTCATCAGGTATTACCACTCCAGCTTCTCCTTGTATGGGTTCTACCATAAATGCACATACATTTTTATCTTGAAATGCTTTTTCTAAAGCAATGGTATTGTTGTAAGGAACTAGTTCGAACCCAGGCATAAATGGCCCAAAATTAGTATAACAACTTGGGTCGGTAGATGAAGAAACGGCTGCTAAAGTTCTTCCCCAAAAATTGCCTTCTGCGAAAATTACTTTTGCTTTGTTCTGCTCAACTCCTTTTACGGTATATCCCCATCTGCGTGCTAATTTGATAGCAGTTTCTCCACCCTCAACTCCTGTATTCATCGGCAAAACTTTATCGTATCCAAAATAGTTGGTGATAAATTTTTCGTATTCTCCTAATAAATTATTATGAAAAGCCCTTGAAGTAAGTGTTAGTTTTTTTGCTTGTTCAATTAAACTGTTGATTATTTTAGGGTGACAATGACCTTGATTTACCGCAGAGTAGCCACTTAAAAAATCATAGTATCTTTTACCCTCAATATCCCAAACAAATACACCTTCTCCTTTTGCTAAAACAACAGGAATTGGATGATAATTGTGAGCGCCATATTGATCTTCTACCTCTAAAAATAGTTTGGTTCGTGCTGAAACGATTGAAGTATCCATATAAAATGATTGATGTAAGTAAATTAAATAAAAGTGAAGATGGTAATTTAAAGTGTATCAAGTATAGATGATACGTTCCAACTGTTTATGAGCAACAGGGATGATTGAGTAAATCTAAATTAGAAAGTAAAAAAGGCATGTAATTAATTAATAGTGCAAGATACAAATAATTTTCACTTTCAATTGAATTTGTTATTTTCATAACCACAATTATAATTTATGAAATTGCTTAAAAAGGTACTTTACGTATTTATTATATTAGTTGTTGTTTTTTCAGTTTTTGCTTTGATTACAGGCAAAACCTATTTATTTAAGTCTGTTATTTATAACTTCTCTAATATTGATGATTATAGCATTTTTAACAACAATAAAGTAACAGCTGCAAAATCAATACCATGGGCTGTTGCAAGCAATTACAATAAAGTAGAATATCCCGATTCACTTAATACTTTATTAGAAAAATTAAGTACAGTTGGATTATTAATGGTAAAAAATGATTCCATTGTAATGGAAAAATATTGGGATGGATATAATGATAGTTCATTATCTGGTTCATTCTCTATGGCTAAAAGTATAACGAGTATATTAATTGGGGTAGCAATTAAAGAGGGGTTAATAAAATCAGTAAAACAACCAGTGGGAGATTTTATTCCTGAATTTAAAGAAGGTGAAAAGGCTAAATTGAGAATTGTAGATTTATTAACCATGAGTAGTGGAACCAATTGGGATGAATCTTATTGGAACCCACTTTCAGTAACAGCTGAAATATATTATGGTACTAATGCCTATAAAACAGCTACTGGTGTTAATATGATTCATCAGCCCGGTACTTTACATTATTATAAAAGTGGGGATACGCAATTGCTTGGGTTGATTTTACTAAAAGCAACTGGTAAAACGCTAAGCGATTATGCTTCCGAAAAATTATGGAAACCGTTGGGTGCTACACATACTGCATTATGGAGTACCGATCATGAAAATGGAATAGAAAAAGCCTATTGTTGTTTTAATTCGAATACCAGGGATTTCGCAAAAATTGGGAAACTAATGTTAGACAGTGGTAAAATAGGAGGGGTTCGAATTTTTGATAGTAGTTTTTATATGCAATCAATAACACCATGTGGAATTAAAGATTCAAAGGGGATTGCATGTGATTATTATGGGTACCAATGGTGGATATGTCCTGATCATAAAGAAATTTTTTATGCAAGGGGTATATTGGGGCAATATATCATCATGATCCCTTCCAAAAAAATAATCATTGTTAGGTTAGCCAAAAAAGCAGATAGTAAAAGGGTACATACGGTGCCTACAGAAGTACGTTACCTCATAAATTGGGGATTGGCCAATTGATTGTACTTTCGCAAAAAATAATTTGTTGAATCCTTCTGTAGCCATTGTTATTCTTAACTTTAACGGTAGAAAGCATCTCGAGCTTTTTCTCCCGTCTATAACGGCTACTAATTATGCTCCTCTACAAATTGTTATAGCAGATAATGGATCTACTGATGAATCAATACCATTTTTACAATTTAATTATCCATCTATTCTCATCCTACAAAATTCAATCAATCTGGGTTTTGCTGGTGGTTATAATTGGGCTTTAAAAAATGTTGAAGCTGATTATTTCATATTGCTCAATTCAGATGTTGAAGTAACGCCCAATTGGATCAATCCAATTATTCAATTAATGCAAGCTAATCCGCTGATAGCAGCTTGTCAGCCCAAAATTTTATCGTACAAAGACAAACATTTATTTGAATATGCAGGAGCTTCTGGGGGATGGATAGATTATTTAGGATACCCATTTTCGAGAGGCAGGGTTTTTGATGTTTGTGAGCAAGATAATGGTCAATATGAAGACGCTTGTCCTATTTTTTGGGCATCGGGAGCTTCATTATTTATAAAGTCGACCGTTTTTCATGAAATGAATGGTTTTGATGCTTATTTTTTTGCACATCAAGAAGAAATAGATTTATGTTGGCGCATGCAATTGGCTGGGTATAGAATTATGGCTTGTCCTACTTCTGTTGTGTATCACGTAGGTGCGGGCACGCTGCCCCGTGGTGGGCGTAAAGTATTTCTCAACTTTAGAAATAACTTAATAATGCTATCTAAAAATTTAATATGGCAAGAAAAAATATATAAACTACCCATTAGATTTTTGTTAGATGCAGTTTCTGCTTGGAAGGGTTTATTGCAAGGCGATGTATATTTTTTCATAGCTATCATGAAGGCGCATTTTGCAGTATGTTTTTTATGGATAAAAAGGTATAAAACGCATGAAATACCAAAAAAATCATTACATAGTTTACAAGGCGTTTATAATGGTAGTGTGGTTTGGCAACATTTTATAAAACAAAAAAAAACCTTTGCAGAAATAGTTATTAATAAGCAAGGTTAATTTGTGAATGAACCTTATTTTTGCAATGCAATTAAATAACTATGGCATACGACGTTAGCGACGGTAGTAATAAAGACTTTACAAAAAATTGGGTAAATTCCTCACGTTTTTTGTTCTACTTGCAAGTATTTTGTTTTATGGCATTTATATTGGG
>JAYTXG010000306.1:0-9085 GCA_043743375.1 Sphingobacteriia bacterium | reverse complement strand
GAGTGTCCAATTATAACAAATTGTACCCCCAAAGAGCTGAGCATTTCTACAGAAATTTCTCCTGTATAAGCTCCTCTCTTTTTGCTAAAACAATTTTGAGCAGCAACAAATACATTTTCTATATAGCGAAGTTTGCTTTGCGCCATTGCTATATAGGGTGCTGGTACTGCAAAAATGGCTAATTGGTTTTCTTTTACTTCAAGTGGCTTACCCAATATATCATCCAATAGTTGTTCCCCTTCTTGTAAGGTTAAATTCATTTTCCAGTTAGCGGCTGCTATTTTTTTTCTCATGCTTTTATTTGTTATTGTTTTTATTATTCAGATTGAAAGATATGTTTTAATGCAATAATTTCAGCATCTGACATTTCTTTTCCTTTCATTTTTTTCCAATTATTAATATCCGAAATTGCTGTGATCACACTGTATTTTTTGCCTTCTGTTCCCCAAGAAAAATTTTCAATACGTTTAGGTAATAGTCCAGCCCCAAAAACATTACAACTTACTCCAATTACCGATCCAGTGTTTACGGAAGAGTTAATACACAACCTCGAATAATCGCCCATGATCACTCCACATTTTTGGCCCACTGAAACCATCTTATTCATTCCCATTGCCCAAACTTGTACATCCCCAGCAGAATTTTTAAGGTTGCTATTAGTTGAGCCTGCTCCAAAATTACACCACTCACCTATTACAGAATCACCCATATATCCATCATGTGCTTTATTAGAATATCCCATCATAATAGAGTTTTTTATTTCCCCTCCACCCATGCAATAAGGTCCTAGTGTTGTTGCGCCATAAACCCTACTATTCATTTTTAGTACAGAATTATATCCAATAGAAAATGGACCTCTAATTGCTGTGCCTTCCATGATCTCTGCATTTTTGCCAATATAAATTGGTCCTGTTGAAGCATTAAGTGTACAAAATTGGAGTTTAGCTCCTTCTTCAATAAAAATATTTTCGCCACTAATCACTTGAACAGAAGCAGGTATAGGTTGTGATTTTTTTGTGTTGGTTACCAATTTAAAATCTTGCCGAATCATTGCGTCATTCAATTGCATTAATTGCCAAGGAAATTCGAATCTAGAAACAGTTTCAATTGATATTAGTTCATTAAAAAAGGGAGTAATTTGGGCTACATTAAAATGAGTAAATGGTTTTGAAGATTTTCCAGCAACAATACCTTTTTTATCAACCAAAACTTGTCCATCTACTAATTTACTAATTTGCTGAATAATAGTTTCGGTCGGCAATATTGCAGCATCAATCCAAATATATAATCCTTCGGGAACAGATGGATAAAGCGCTTGTAGATATCCATCTGAATGCACAAAGGCATTGTCATTCAATACCAACTCCCATCTTTTTTTAATAGAGACTATTCCGAAATGGAAGTCAGCAATTGCTCTCGTTAAAGAAAGTGGAGAAAAATTGATACGATTTTTGTTATCAAATAAAATTAGGGGCATTTACAAATGTATTGCATATTCGTAATAATGAATTCTCCTTACCTTGTGCCTTCAAACTTTTTAAAAAATTGAATATGAACATCGGTACTTTTTCTTATCCATTACCAACCAATGACCCAGTTCTTTCTTATGCACCAGGTACTCCGGAGAAAGCTGGCTTAAAAAAGGCGTTGGCAGAACTGAAAAAAAAACAGTTAGATATTCCAATGTATATTGGTGGAAAAATGGTTAAAACAGATAAAAAAATAGCCATTCATCCACCACACGAATTATCACATACTTTAGGTCATTTTAGCGCTGGTGATGAAAAGCATGTACACCTTGCCATTGCGGAGGCATTAAAAGCCAAGGAAAAATGGACTGCAATGAGTTGGGAAAACAGGGCACATATTTTTTTAAAAGCAGCCGATTTGTTAGCAACAAAATATCGCTATCAAATGGTTGCTTCTACTATGTTGGGGCAAAGTAAAAACCCTTACCAAGCCGAAATCGATAGCACATGTGAGTTGATAGATTTTTTAAGATTCAATGTTCATTTTTTAAGTGAAATATACAAACAGCAACCTATTTCTGCACCCGGTATGCACAACAGAATGGAATGGCGATCGTTGGAAGGTTTTGTGTTAGCCGTAACCCCTTTTAATTTTACAGCAATTGGTGGTAATTTACCTACATCAGCAGCAATGTGTGGTAATGTGGTTGTTTGGAAACCAGCAAATACACAGATTTATTCCGCTCAATTATTCATGAGAATTTTAAGGGAGGCTGGATTGCCAGTTGGGGTTATTAATTTAATTTATGTTGATGGACCAACTATTGGAAAAGTTTGCTTTGCTCACAAAGACTTTGCTGGAGTGCATTTTACAGGATCAACTGGTGTATTTAATAGTATGTGGAAAGTAATTGGAGAAAATGTGGGATTTTATAAATCTTACCCAAGAATAGTTGGTGAAACTGGAGGTAAAGATTTTGTTATTGCACATAAAAGTGCAGATGTAGATACTTTGGTTACTGCATTGGCAAGAGGCGCATTTGAATATCAGGGACAAAAATGTTCTGCTGCTTCTAGGGCATATATTCCTAGTAATATTGCTGAGGAAGTAAAGAAAAAATTGGTTGCTGCTTTGCAATCAATGAAAATGGGAACAGTAGAAGACTTTAGTAATTTTATAAACGCAGTAATTGATGAGAAATCATACAATAACATTACCAAATATATTACCAATGCAAAGAAAAATAAAAAAGTAAAAATTATTGCTGGGGGCAATTTTAGTAAAACAAAAGGGTATTTTATTGAACCTACCATTATTGAAACCAAAGAGCCTAAATACGCTACTATGTGTGAAGAAATATTTGGACCAGTATTAACCATTTATGTTTATCCGGCAGAACAATTCGAAAAGACATTAACATTGGTTGATACTACTTCTAATTATGCTTTAACAGGAGCAATTATTGCCCATGATAGAGAAGCTGTAGAATTAGCCACCAATAAATTACGACACGCTGCAGGAAATTTTTATATCAATGATAAGCCAACAGGTGCCGTAGTTGGGCAACAACCATTTGGAGGTGCTAGAGCATCTGGAACCAATGATAAAGCGGGAAGTTTAATTAACCTTTATAGATGGCTAAGTGCAAGAACAATTAAAGAAACATACACCGCACCGACTCATTATGGATATCCTTTTCTACTAGAGGCCTAAGGAGTTAGGAGTTAGGAGTTAGGAATTATGAGTTATGAGTTAATAAAAAAATCCGGAAAATGATTTTATCAAATTCCAGATTTTTATCTTTACTACTTACTATCTATTAATTTCTATCTTAGTTTCTTACAACCTATCTAATAACATTAATTACTTAGGTAAAACTACTGTATCAATAACGTGAACTACACCATTACCAGCTTTAATATCAGCTGCAACTACTGTAGCTACACTACCATTCTCGTCTGTAAGAATAACCTTGCCATCTTTCAAAGAAGCAACTAAAGTACCGCCACTAATAGTTTTAACTGAAGCTTTCCCTTTACCTGCTTTGATTGCGGCTATAACAGCAGCAGCATCTAAATTTCCAGCAACAACATGGTAGGTAAGAATTTTAGTCAACTTAGCTTTGTTTTCTGACTTTAATAAAGATTCTACTGTTCCTGCTGGTAATTTTGCAAAAGCTTCATTCGTTGGAGCAAATACTGTAAAGGGACCCGCACCTTGTAAAGTTTCTACTAAACCAGCTGCTTTTAAAGCTGCAACTAAAGTTGTATGAACTTTAGAACCTACTGCAACATCAACTACTGTTTTTTGAGCAGATACTGTATTAAATACACTTGCAACTGCAATTGCCATTACGGCGAAAAATTTCATTTTCATATTGTTTTGTTTTTTTTCAATTACAATTAAACAATAATTTTGTTTTAAATGGGTGTTTTAAATGTGTTAAACGGCAAACCGTTTAAAATTATTTATAGCTTTATTACTAAATACTAAACAACTTTGTTTTGAAAGAAATTCGTTTACTAGCCAACATTTTGAAATAACACAACGTTATAACTGAAATAATTAGTTATGGCCAATCCTTCATACGAATTAATAACTGCCTTGAGAACAACTGCAAATAGATTAAAAAGAGGTGCCACCTATGCTTGGGGCAATCATGGTGCTTGTAATTGTGGTAATCTTGTTCAAGTAGTTGCCAATTTGTCGAAAGAAGAAATACTCACCTACGCTCATACTGGTATCGGAGAATGGACAGAATTAGCGATTGATTTTTGCTCTGTGAGCAATGCCCCGATTAATTTATTGTTAAAAAAATTACAAGAAATTGGCCTTACACCTACAGATATACACAATTTAGAATACCTAGATGATCGAAATATTTTAGTAAACCTACCTGGAGGATTTCGTTGGCTAAAACGCAATGAAAAAGAAGATGTGATTGTGTACTTTGAAACTTTTGCGAATATATTGGAGGAAAAACTATTAGAATTGATCGAAATTCCATATTCAAATGAAGTTGTTTTAGAAAAGGAATTGCAACTAATCTAAGGCTTTTTATAGTATGTATACCTCTATGAATTATCGACTTTAACCCTTATATTTGCGCTTCAAATTTTTGAACAGTGCCTACAAAATTTTCTAAAGAAACTTACCTTTATTGGTACCAATTAATGCAGTTAATTCGCCAGTTCGAATTAAAAGCAGAAGAAATGTATAAAATGGCTGGAAAAATCCGCGGATTCTTTCACGCATATATTGGTCAAGAAGCAATTGCAGCAGGTTGCATGACTGCCACTTCAGCTGACGACCCATTTATTACTGCATACAGAGATCATGGCTTAGCACTTGCAAAGGGCGTTTCAGCCAGTTCGTGCATGGCAGAACTTTATGGAAAATCAACAGGTTGTGCTAAAGGAAAAGGTGGATCTATGCATTTTTTTAGTGTTGAACACAAATTTTATGGCGGACATGGAATTGTAGGAGCACAAATTGGAACAGGTGCTGGACTTGCATTTGCTGAAAAATACAAAGGAACACAAAATGTAGTTCTTTGCTTTTTCGGGGATGGTGCTGCTCGCCAAGGCATGTTACATGAAACTTTTAATCTTGCCATGCTTTGGAAATTACCAGTGGTATTTATTTGCGAAAACAATAATTACGCAATGGGTACTTCCATTTCTAGAACGAGTAATGTAATTGATATTTATAAATTGGCTGATGCTTATGATATGCCTTCTGATAATGTTGATGGCATGTCGCCTGAAGCAGTGCATGATAGTGTAGTAAGAGCGGTTAAAAGGGCTAAGGAAGGTGATGGTCCTACTCTCTTAGAAATGAAGACCTATCGCTATAAAGGTCATTCTGTGTCGGATCCTCAAAAATATAGATCCAAAGAAGAAGTGGAAGAATACAAAGACCAAGACCCTCTTATTAAGGTAACCAATACGATTTTAGAAAACGCTTTTGCTACGAAGGAAGATCTGGCAGCAATTGATCAAAAAATAAATGCAATTGTAGAAGAATCTGTACATTTTGCAGAAGAAAGTCCATGGCCTAATGATGATGAATTATTGAAAGATGTTTATATAGATCAGGACTATCCATTTATTGTTGACTAATTTTAAATTAGGGGAAGAACAAAATAATTGAGTAAACGAATAAATAAATAAAATGAGCGAAAAACACGAAAGTGCAATTGAAGTAAATGAGACTTTTGCAAAAGCGGAAACTACTTGGAAAAAAATACAGAAACCAGTTTCAGCATTGGTTATAGGTGCACTTATAGCTGTTGCTGGATGGTTTGGTTATCAGGAATATATAATGAAACCAAAAGAAGAAAAAGCTGCTGAAGCATTGTACAAAGCTGAACAATATTTTGCAATGGATTCATCTCGATTGGTATTAAATGGAGATGGACAAAGCAAAGGGGTATTAAATGTAATTAGCAATTTCGGGGGAACCAAAGCAGCCAACTTAGCACATTACTATGCTGGTGTTAGCTATTTAAAATTGGGCGAATTTGAAAAAGCAATTAATCAATTAAAAGACTTTTCAACTGATGCACAACAAATTCAATTGTTGGCTTATGGTTGTTTGGGTGATTCATATTCAGAAGTGAATAAAAAAGAGGATGCAATTAGCGCTTACAAAAAAGCAGCCAATGCATTTGATAAAGACGAGAATAATTCTTCAGAATATCTTTTCCGTGCTGCACTACTATCTGAAACAACAGGTAAAACAAAAGATGCATTGGAATTGTATAAAGAATTAAAAACAAAATATCCTAAAACAGATAAAGGTTTTCAAGCAGATAAATATATCTACCGATTAAATGTAGAAAAAAATGATTTAACTGTTCAATAAGTTAAAAATGGCAACAAAAGGAAATATTGAATTAAACCAAGGCATCCCAGATATTGAGGATGCCTTTGTTATACTTGTTAAAACTGAATGGAATAGTAAAATAGTTAATGAGCTAGAAAAAGGAGCTAAAAAAGTTTTAAAATTGAAAGGAGTAAAACTTAAAACAGTTATTGTTCCAGGTGCTTTTGAAATTCCGTTTGCCATAAAAAATCATTATGCTTATTGCAAAAAAGTACCTGATGCCTATATTACCTTAGGCACTATTATACAAGGAGATACACCTCATTTTGATTATGTATGTAAAGCAGTTGCAGATGGAGTACTTCAACTGAATATGAGCATTGATGTACCAGTAATTTTTGGCGTATTAACTGTTTTAACTGAAGACCAAGCCAATGATAGAATTGGTGGCAACCATGGTCACAAAGGTGAAGAGGCTGCCATTACTGCCATAAAAATGATAGTTTTAAATCGTTCATTTAAATAATTGATTATACAATGATTGTACAGCTATTTGTTCCATGCTTTATAGATCAATTATACCCCGATGTAGCTTTTAATATGGCTAAAGTATTAGAGAAAGCTGGATGCACTATTAAATACAATAAAAACCAAACCTGCTGCGGTCAGCCTGCTTTTAATGCTGGTTTTTGGGGTGAAGCAAAAGATGTTTGTACCAAATTTTTACAAGATTTTGAAGGTGCAGAATATATTATTGCTCCGAGCGCTAGTTGTGTTGGTTTTGTGAGAAATTATTATTCAAAATTATTTGAAAATTCCTCTTATAAAAGTCAAGCTGAAAAAACTGCTATTCGTATTTTTGAGTTCTCCGATTTTTTAGTGAATATTTTACATATCAGCAATTTTGGCGCAACATTTAATGGCAAAGCCACTTATCATGATAGTTGTGCTGCACTTAGAGAATGCAAAATAAAAACAGAGCCGAGGCAATTGCTGAGCAATGTTGCAGGCTTAGAATTAATTGAAATGAATGATGTAGAAACCTGTTGTGGTTTTGGCGGAACATTTGCCATTAAATTTGAACCGATAAGCATTGCTATGGGCGATCAAAAAATAAAAAATGCTGTTGATACTGGAGCCGAGTTCATCATTAGTACCGACATGAGTTGTTTAATGCATATTGATGGTTGTGCAAAAAACAATCTTACCAATTTAAAAGTAGTACACCTTGCCGATATATTAGCCAGCGGGTGGTAGAGTTATCGTACTGAGGTACAAACTCAGTACAGCTTTTTATAATTTCTACTCTCCAAGCACCCACTCAAAATCAAGCTGGCGTTTTTCTAAATTAGCTGCAACAACTCTGATAGATAATCTATCTCCCATTTTAAATGTTCTTCCACTTCTTTTACCTACTAAACTATATTCAGATTCAACCAACCTGAAATCATCAAAATCGCTTAACCCAATAATACTTACTAGGCCCTCGCATTTATGTTCAACAGTTTCTACAAAGAAGCCAAAACTAGTAACCCCACTTACAACACCCTCAAATACTTCACCTAAATGACCTTTTAAAAATTCTACTTGTTTGTATTTATTACTTGCACGCTCCGTTTCCATAGCAGCTCTTTCCCGTTCACTACAGTGCTTGCTTTTCTCTTCCATTTTCTTATCAACTATTGGCTTACCATCAAGCACCGATTGTAAAACGCGATGCACTAGCACATCGGGGTAACGACGAATTGGTGAAGTAAAATGACAATAATGTTCAAAAGCTAATCCATAGTGACCAATATTTTCTGTTGTATAAACTGCTTTTGCCATGGTGCGAATACCCAATTGTTCTAGAACATGTTGCTCAGGTTTACCCTTTGCATCAGCCAACATGGTATTAAAGCTTTTGGCAATTGCTTGTGGTGTAGAAATATCGAATATATGTCCATACTTTTTTGCATACAAAATAAATGGAGCTAATTTATCTTTATCAGGTTGATCATGCACGCGATATGGAAAAGGAATTGGTTTTTTATTAATATTTTGTTTTGCCACATTTTCTGCAACTGTTTTATTTGCCAACAACATAAATTCTTCAATCAACTGATGAGCTTCTTTACTTTCTTTAACCATAATACCAATTGGAAATCCTTTATCATCTAATTTAAATCGTACTTCTTGTGATGAAAAATTAATAGCCCCTTTACTAAATCTTTTCTTTCGTAATGTTTGAGCAATATCATTTAGCAATAAAATTTCATCAACATATAAGCCCTTTTTTGATTCTACAATTTCTTGTACATCTTCATAAGTATATCTATGATCAGAATGAATTACGGTTCTACCTATCCAATATTGTTTTACTTCTCCTTTGCCATTCATTTGAAATATTGCAGCAAAAGTTAGTTTATCTTCATGAGGCCGAAGTGAGCACAATTCATTAGAAATTTTTTCGGGTAACATTGGATTTACGCGATCTGGTAAATACACTGAAGTAGCTCGCTTATAGGCTTCTGCATCTAGTTCGGTATCGGGATGAACATAAAAACTAACGTCTGCGATATGAATGCCGATTTCATATTTATCGTTGCCCAATTTTCTAAAAGAAATGGCATCATCAAAATCCTTAGCATCAACCGGATCAATAGTAAAAGTTAATATCTCTCTACAGTCTTTCCGATTCTTTATTTCGTTAATATCCAACACCTCACTAAGTTGTGCTGCTTCCGCCAAAACAGCATCTGGGAAAGTTAGCGGAAATCCTGCCTGTGCCAAAAGCTCTTTCATAGCA
>JAYTXG010000305.1:0-2527 GCA_043743375.1 Sphingobacteriia bacterium | reverse complement strand
ATTTTTGCTGCTCTACCAATGCTGATGGCTTCCTCAATTGCTTGTGTTACACTATCACCCTCATCGCGCATGTGACTTGCATATACACCGTTGTATTTTGAAGCAACTTTTGCTAATCGAACAATTTCTTCTGTTTTGCTATAGGTACCAGGAATATAAATGAGTCCGGTACTTAATCCTACAGCACCTTCTTTCATTGCCGTCTCAACAATTGCTTCCATTTGTAGCATTTCTACTTCTGTTGGATCTCTAATAACTGTTCCAATAACTGCTTTGCGAACATCATTATGCCCGATTAGCGAAGCTATATTTACGCCCATTTTAATACTATCTAATCCTTCAAAATATTTTGCCAAATTGGTATTTGAGCCACCACAGTTTCCGGTGATTACAGTTGTAACTCCATCTAATAAAAAATTATCTGCTTGCGGATTTCTTTTTTCATCGCCTTCGCAATGGGTATGAACATCAATAAAACCAGGAGCTACTATTAAACCAGTGGCGTCAATATTTTTATTGGCTGTCCAGTTGGTTAGTTTACCTATTTTAATAATTTTCCCCTCTTTTATGGCTATATCTCCTATGAACCATGAATTGCCTGTGCCATCGAGGATTTTGCCGTTTTTTACAATGATATCGGCTTGTTGGGCAACATTTAGTAATGGCAAAACAAGGAAAACGAATAGTAGCTGCTTCATATATTTGGTCAGATTGGTTATAAACTGTTGAAAAGGTAAATCTTTTTTTGATTTGATAGGGCTTGCTATTGCATTTTACATTGCTGATTTATACCTTACTCTTTCAATTTATCCAAACAATCTAAAAAATTAAATTATGAACTCAAAAACATTAGTAAATGGACTACTAGCCGGAGTACTTGCATTTTTTTTAGGATGGCTAATTTTTGGTATACTGTTAATGGATTATTATACCCACCATATGATGCAATATGCAGGGTTGACGAAAAACCCACCTGAATTTGTATATATATTCATTGGATCACTAGCTTATGGGCTCCTATTGTCGTATGTTTTTACAATGGGAAATGTGGCTTCTGCTTCTAAAGGTGCAATGGTGGGATTGATTATTGGATTATTAATTCAAATTAATTTTGATACTTCTCTTTTTGCACAGATGAATTTAATGGGTAGAAGTCTGATGGTCGTTGATATTTTTGCTAGTGCAGCTTATAGCTCTATTATAGGAGCTTTTTTAGGCTGGTGGATGGGCAGAAAGTCAGTTTAAAGGAATTCACTATTTATTGGGGAGATGAATTACTTTTGCCATCCCTAAAAAATGGATATGCTGAATAAGCTGGAAGGAATTAAAGCAAGGTTTGATCAGGTTGGTGTAGCACTTACTAACCCCGAAATTATTAATAACCAGAAGGAATTCGGGGTTTATAGTAAGGAATATCGTTCTTTAGAAAAGATAGTTCAACCCTATGAAGCCTACGTAAGGGTTTTAGCAGATCATAAATATGCCAAAGAAGCTTTAAATAGCAATGATGAAGAAATGCGGGAGTTGGCAAAGATGGAATTGCCAGAATTGGAAGAAAAGAAAGATGCCTTAGAAAAGGAATTGACTAAACTTTTAATTCCAAAAGATCCTCAAGATGATAAAAACGCTATTTTAGAAATTCGTGCAGGAACAGGGGGGGATGAAGCCAGTTTGTTTGCGGGCGACTTGTTAAGTATGTATTTGCGGTATTGTTCAAAAAAAGGATGGAAAACAGCAATTGTTACTGAAAACGAGGGAACAGTAGGTGGATATAAAGAAGTAATTGTAGAAGTAACTGGTGAAGATGTTTATGGCACATTAAAATTTGAAAGTGGTGTACATCGTGTACAGCGTGTTCCTAATACCGAAACTCAGGGAAGGGTTCATACATCGGCAGCTACAGTTGCAGTAATGCCTGAGGCTGAAGAATTAGATTTTGAATTGAAGGATAGTGATGTGAAAATGGAAACTGCCAGAAGTGGCGGTGCAGGTGGACAAAACGTAAACAAAGTAGAGACAAAAGTTTTTTTAACCCATATTCCTACAGGAGTTGTAGTAGTTTGTCAAACCGAACGCTCTCAATTAGGCAATCGTGAGAAAGCAATGACCATGCTTCGTACAAAATTATATGAAGAGCAAGTGCGTAAGCAGGAAGATGAAATTTCTCGTCAACGTAAAACATTGGTGAGTACTGGTGATAGAAGTGCAAAAATCAGAACCTATAACTGGCCACAAGGAAGGGTTACCGACCACAGAATAGGTTTAACTTCTTATAATTTAGATGCAGTAATTAATGGTGAGATAGAAGAGTTTATTGAATCATTGCAAATGGCAGAGAATGCTGCAAAAATGGTGAATCAATAAATTAGTTGTTCTTGGTTTGATTGTCGATCTCTTTTAATTTCAATTCCCATTTCCAAGCGGTGTCCATCATTTCGGTAATGCCGTATTTTATTTTCCATCCTAACTTATTTACAGCTGAATCATTGTTGGCATAAATGGCCACAACATCACCTGCTCTACGAGG
>JAYTXG010000304.1:0-2990 GCA_043743375.1 Sphingobacteriia bacterium | reverse complement strand
CTATTACATCAATATAAAAAAATATTGTACAAATCACATTTTTGATTTGTACCAAATTAGGTTGTGTTCGAGCTGCTGGATATTAGATATATGGCTAATTATAGCTTGCAGTCGCATAAATGAAGTTTCACTTTTTAAAACATAATCGAAAGCTTTATGGTGCATACAACTAATGGCTATTTCAATTTTATCTTGTGAAGACAACATGATAACTGGTATGTTTGGGTGACTGTTTTTAATAATATCTAATACTTCAATACCGTTTAAAGCGTTTTTTTCAATGCTATCGAGCCAATAATCTAGCACAATGATATCTGGTTGCTTTTCTAATGCTGCAATACAGAGTTCTCCAGTTTGAAAAGTCTCCACTTTATAATTTGTTTGTTGCAAAAATTCAATTTCTAATAATCGCAAATGAACAGTATCATCATCTACAAGAAAAATACTTTTATCACTACTATTTATCATGATTTCATTAATTTTATGATATTTAATTCCTGCTCAAGCTCTACGAATGAGTTTAAACAAACAGTTTCAATTTTTTTAACCATTTTAGTTACTTCACTAATATTTTGTATTGTTATATCGTATTCCTGAACCTTTCTTGCAAGCACTTCAAATTCGTTACTAATTCCCATAATAGAAAATGATGGGATTATTTTATGCATAGCTGATTGCAATGAGATCCAGTCGGCATTTTTCAAGCCCGCATTCATCGTAGCTAATAAAACTGGGGTTTGTTCAAGATACAAATTAATCATTTCAATAAGTAAGCTCTTATTTGATTTTGTGCGATGAAACAAATAATCTAAATCAATATATTTATACTTCTTTACAAATACGTCTTCTGTTATAGTTTCGCCACTTTTAGCTGTCTCGTCTGATTTCATTACTAAACTTACAATTTTACTATAGAGTAATCTTTCGTTTACAGGTTTAGATAAGTAATCGTTCATGCC
This sequence comes from Sphingobacteriia bacterium, assembly GCA_043743375.1. Taxonomy (GTDB): domain Bacteria; phylum Bacteroidota; class Bacteroidia; order Chitinophagales; family Chitinophagaceae; genus Sediminibacterium. The sequence continues at coordinate 2,031 of JAYTXG010000304.1, read as the reverse complement.
TACTGCTTTACATTTAGCCAAATCTGCAGTTGTTACATCGGCAGTTAGGGCAACAATTGGTATTGTTGAATGTAACATTTGTCTAATATATTCAGTTGTTTGAAAGCCATTCATTTCAGGCATTTGGAGATCCATCAAAATAATATCATATTTTTTTAATGCCATCATCTCAATTGCAATTTTGCCATTTTCTGCAATGTCCCTTTCAAACCCAAAATCATCAAGCAATGTTTTCATCAGCAGCTGATTCAACGCAATATCTTCTACTACCAATACATTAATATTTTTCACTCTTTCATCACGTTCTATGATTTCAATATCCAAAGCAACTTTGTTGGTTGTTTTAAGGAATTGTAAATTAAAACTAAAAGCCGATCCATCACCCACTTTACTTTTCACAATAATTGTTCCGCCTTGTGGTTCAACAAGCTGTTTTACAATAGCTAAACCCAAACCTGTACCACCGTAAAGTCGTGATGTACCACTAGTAGCTTGCTGAAAATTTTCAAAAATATGGTCAATCTTGTTAGGTGGTATTCCAATTCCGGTATCACTAACTTTAAACTCAATTGTTACTTTTTCTGCATCTTGATTTATTAATTTCACGCTTACAGTTATTGCGCCCTCACTCGTAAACTTAACGGCATTACTCACTAAGTTTAAAATTATTTGGTGTAGTCGAACAGGATCACCCATCAAAACTTCTGGAATTTTAGCATCATATTCTTTGAAAAGTTGCAAATTTTTTTCTTGAATCTTAGTCTCAAATAAATGTAGCATTGCAGATATTGAAGAAGCCAATTTAAAAGGCGTCTGCTCGAACTTCATTTTACCCGCATCTACTTTAGCTAGATCCAAAATATCATTAATTAAAACAATCAATGAATCTCCGCTTAATTTAATTGCCTGTAAATATTCAATTTGCTTTTCATCAAGTGATGTTTTTAACAACACCTTTGTGAAACCAATAATGGCATTCATCGGTGTTCGAATTTCATGGCTCATATTCGACAAAAATTGCTGCTTCGCTTTTACTGCATCTTCAGCAATTCGGGTAGCATCTTCGGCAATAGTTGTTGCACTTTCTGCTTTTAATTGTGCTTGCGCAGCTTTAATAGATGCTTTTTCAGCTGCAAGTTTAGCTTCTAGTAATTCAGAAGCAACTCTTTTTTGAAATGTTACATCTCTTGCTACTATAACAATTCCTAATACATTTCCGTGCGCATCTTTATACTCAGACCCATTAAATAAAACATCAGTAAGCTTTCCCTCTTTGTGCCGGAGCGTAAGTGGAGAATCAGCAACCGACCCATTAGCAAAAACTTCTTTATATACTTCTCTTGCTTTATTTGTTTCAGTAAAGTAATCAAAGAAATTGGTACCGGTAAGCTCTTCTCTAGTTAACCCAGTTATTCCAGCAGTAGCCTGATTCATATCCATTATTTTTCCTTCAGTATTAATAGTTACCAAAGGATCTAAACTTGCTTCAATTAAACTTCTGGCGTATTGTCCGTCCATGTATTTTATTTTAAATTAGTTACCAATTTCATCAATTGGGCTTCTTCTCTTATCTTTTAATTGCTTAAAATGTGATGGGGTAAGGCCGGTTATTTTTTTGAACTGATTTGAAAGATGCGCAACACTACTGTAATTTAGTTTCCAAGCTATTTCAGTAATATTTAATTCATCGTAAATAATTAATTCTTTGATACGCTCTACTTTATGAATAATAATAAATTGTTGTATTGTTAAACCCTTAACTTCTGAGAAAATATTTGACAAATAAGTATAATCGTGGTTTAATTTACTACTGATATGTTCCGAATAGTTAACAGTAGGCAACTCATCTGTAAAGTGGACCATCTCAATAATCACGTTCTTTATTTTTTCAATCAATACTGCTTTTTTATCATCCATTAATTCAAGCCCGTCTGCCTTTAATGCTAATCGAAGCTTTTCGGTTTGATACGTGTTTAATGTCTCCATAATATCAACCTCACCCAATTCTAAAAACACGAAATTGAGTTGAAG
>JAYTXG010000303.1:0-2327 GCA_043743375.1 Sphingobacteriia bacterium | reverse complement strand
TTTTATGTTGTACTAATTTTAATCGATCTTCTTTTGCTAAACCAAGATTATAACTTCTTTCCGTTAATCTTATATCTGCATTATCTTGACGGAGAAGTGTTCTGTATTCTGCTCTGCTTGTAAACATTCTATAAGGCTCATCGGTCCCTTTATTTATTAAATCGTCTACCAATACACCTATATAAGCTTCATTTCTTTTTAAAACAAAAGCCTCTAGATGTTTTGCTTTTTGATGTGCATTAATTCCTGCTATTAATCCCTGACAGGCTGCTTCTTCGTAACCAGTGGTTCCGTTAATTTGTCCGGCAAAAAACAGATTGCGTACCATCTTTGTTTCCAGCGAATGTGTTAGTTGTGTTGGCATGAAATAATCATATTCAATTGCATATCCTGGTCTGAATATTTTGCAACTTTCAAAACCAGGAACCAACCTCAGGGCCGCACTTTGTACATCTTCGGGTAGAGAAGTTGAAAAACCGTTTACATATATTTCTACTGTATTCCATCCTTCTGGTTCTACAAATAATTGATGCCGATCTCTATCTGCAAACCTGCTTATTTTATCTTCAATGCTTGGGCAATATCTTGGCCCAACACCTTCTATTCTTCCTTGGTACATTGGACTCCTATCAAAACCCGTTTTTAATAAATCGTGTACTGCTTGGTTGGTGTAGGTAATATGGCAACTAAGTTGATTTTCGGATTTAACCTTAGCAGTGTTCATATACGAAAAACCAACTATATGTTCATCTCCTTTTTGTTCTTCCATTTTAGAATAATCCAAACTTCTGCCATCTACTCTAGGAGGTGTTCCGGTTTTTAATCTATCGCTTTCAAATCCATATTCAACAAGCTGCTCAGTAATTCCTGTAGCCGCTTTTTCTGCAACCCTTCCTCCTCCAAATTGTTTTTCTCCAATATGTATTACTCCGTTTAAAAAAGTACCGCTTGTTACTACAACCGATTTAGATTTTATTTCATGGCCCATGCCCGTTACAACACCACAAGCTTTTTCATTTTTAATGATGATCGACTTTACCATGTCTTGGTAAAAATCTACATTCGGTGTGTTTTCTAACATTTCTCTCCAGGTAGCTGCAAATAACATTCTGTCGTTTTGTGCTCTCGGACTCCACATTGCCGGACCCTTACTCAGGTTCAACATCCTAAATTGTATGGTACTTAAATCGGTTACGATTCCGCTGTATCCGCCCATTGCATCAATCTCTCTAACTATTTGTCCCTTTGCAATTCCCCCCATTGCGGGGTTGCAACTCATTTGAGCAATGGTTTGCATATTCATGGTAATTAGCAAAACCGTACTTCCTAAGTTGGCCGCTGCTGCTGCTGCTTCACATCCTGCGTGGCCAGCACCAACAACAATCACATCATATTCTTGAAACATAATGCAAAGATACTTAGTGTATTCATTATCCAAATTTTTTTAAAATTTCTCTCTCCAGAATTAAGTCGCTAAGACTTGTGCCACTATTGTATCTATAAAATTCATCTTTATTTAGCTCGCTAACCTGTTCAAGCCATTTTCTATTGTTTCTAAGAAAACAAACAATCTCGTTATACGACTCTTTATTACTCGTTTCTATTTGCTCTATTTTTTCAACCATTTTTTTGCAAGTAGAATATTCTGTTTGCTCGAATAGGTAGGAAAAGTATTTTTTAACGGACAGCAGATCAATTCTATCTCCTCTTTTTTTGTTTAAAGTAATAGGCACTATCCGAATATTGATAAAGCTCCAACACAAATAAAGATCTGCTTCGTATTTAAAATCAAAGTAAGCTACAGGAACTATATGTTCAAATTGCCATTTTATGGCGAACGACTCCCAAGAAAGATCGTCTTTAAACTGTAACTCAAACCACTTCCGCAAGCTTTCCCTATCAACACCAAAGTATGGAGCATAGGCTTCACTTGGCGAACCATTTAGTACATACCTTCTATAAGCAATCTGCCATTTTCTTTTTTCTTTCATTGTTATATCTGCTGAATCATTAGTGTTATCACTCATTCCAATCTGTTTTAGCTGTTTGTGCTGGTTATTCTTTCACTAAGGTAAATGTGATTCGTGGAACACTCAAAAAATGTTTCAGTATGGAACGGTGATTCGTGGAACACTTTATTGTGAGCAACTAAAATCTTGCACTATTAAGCTTTGGTCATTGTGGATTTTTTGAACCGAAACACCCATTTTAGTATAAGTTGGGTTCATTAAGTTTTTTCTGTGTCCTAAATCGGGCAGGTCAATATCTAGGTATAATAAAAGCAGAGAGGCAACTGAATTGGATTGTCCGACTGAAATATTCTCAGC
>JAYTXG010000302.1:0-15350 GCA_043743375.1 Sphingobacteriia bacterium | reverse complement strand
ATTTCAATTTGAATCGCAACAAACCGCTGGTAGCTTTGGTTTATTTAATTCGTATAACGCAATAGGAGGAGAAAACGAAAAAACACATTACTACGCTTTTTGGGATCATCGTAGTGGTAACGGATCACTTGAAAACAGTGGCTTTAAGGTTAATACAGTTTTTGGTAATTATTCATGGAAGATCAATAAAAAACTAAAAATAGGACTAGAGATTACCCATTTTAGTTACTTGAGTAAACAGCCCGGTGGACTCACAGATGCTCAGTTTGAGCAGAATGGTTACCAGAGTTTAAGACAACGTAATTGGTTTGAGGTAAAATGGAATATGGCTGCCCTGAATGTTGATTATACTATTAACGATAAAAGTAGATTGAATATAAAAACATTCGCTATGTATGGTGATAGAAATAGCATTGGCTTTATGCAAGCACCCAATATTTTAGATACTATTAATACAGCAACTTTTAGTTATAACAACCGTAGAGTTGATATAGACCAATACCGTAATTGGGGATTGGAGGCACGTTTCATTACCGATTACCAATTTGGAAATAATAGAAATTCTTTATCCGCAGGTATCAGGTATTTCAGAGGAAAAACCAATCGCTTTCAAAATGGAAAAGGTAATACAGATTTTGGATACAATTTGAATATTCTAGATCCCTTTCCAACAGATCTAAATTTTAATACAACCAATGTGGCTTTGTTTGTAGAAAATATCTTCAGAATTAGTGAGAAGTTCATAATAATACCAGGGTTCCGTATAGAAAATATCAGCAATCAAGCAGAAGGCAGGGTGAATATTATCGGTAACTCTGAACTGAAGATAACTAATCAAAATAGAACTCGTCAATTCCTACTACCTGGTATTGGTGCAGAATATCATATCGGTCAAACAGAAATCTATGCAAACTACTCGCAAGCCTACCGCCCAATGTTATTTAGTAATCTTAGCGGAAACCCTACTACAGATGTAATTGACCAAGATCTAAAAGATGCAAAAGGATACAATATTGATTTGGGTTATAGAGGTCGCGTTAAAGATTATTTGTTTTTTGATGTGAGTGGTTACATCCTTCAATATAATAACAGAATTGGCCTTATTGCTCAGCAGCGGATGGATGGTAGTTTTTATAACCTCCGCACCAATGTAGGAAATAGTCACAGCCATGGAATTGAAGCGCTGATTGAATTTAGTCCAACAAAAGCATGGGGAGCCAAACCGAAACTGGGTAATATTGCCATCTTTACCTCTCTTGCTTATATCAATGCGAAATATGAAAACTTACTCGCTATAACAAAACAAGGCAATAATCTAGTAGAAACTAATTTAAAGGATAAACGTGTGGAAGATGCGCCAGAAAATATTTTTAGAACAGGTGTAACTTATACTAGAAAACAACTTACAGCTACACTTCAGTATAGTTATGTTTCAGCTACTTTTAGTGATGCAAATAATACGGTAATGCCTACCGCCAATGGTGTAAATGGATTAATTCCCGCATACAGTATATTAGATATAAGTGGAACATATAAATTCAATGAATCCTTTTTTATTAAGGGTGGAATCAATAACCTTCTAAAAGAAAAATATTTCACAAGAAGAGCTGGAGGATATCCTGGCCCTGGTTTGATTACTGCAGAGCCAACAAATTTCTTTATAACAATTGGAGTGAAACGCTGAGATACTTAATAAAAAAGTGCTGTTCAGATTTTTCAACTTATCTTTTCAATTATAAGGCTTAAGTATTTTCGATTCGGACCATTTGAATGGATTTGGAGATCGCCTACGTATTGGAAATTACAGTCGATGAAATTATAAATAGGTGAACTGGAATAGTATAAAAAAAAACTACGAGTCTTACACAAGGATAATCTTATCATTCTTAATAGCAGCTGTTTGCGTTAGAGTATATGAACATCATGCAATAGCAGATAAATCTTTATTGGCTTACCCATTATTATATGAAATAGGCGGATTGGTTTTTGATGTATGGGCAGTTTTAATTTATGGAATTTTTTTAGCCCCCATCTTCCTAGGATTATCTGCATTAAATAAAAAGATTGGTTTTGTTTTTCTCCATTTTTTTAACCTGCTTTTCCTTTCAGTTTATATTGGATTAATAATGACTTTTTCTGAAAGAAATAATCCATTTGATCATGAGCTATTTAACAGAGAAGCATTTGAGATATGGGATACAATAAAACAAATGATAACGAGGGGAGTTTCTGTTTTTCTGCCATTTGTATTTAGTTATTTTATTTATTGGATTGCCTATATTTCATTTTTAAAAAAAATAAAATTTAAGGAGTACACTTTAAGTTTATTTTTTATTGTTTCAATAATTGCAACCCTATCAATGCGCTTTGCTCAGCCAAGCACGAATTTATTTAAAGATCGATCTGGCTATTATCTTAGTTCCAACAAGTTTAGTTATTGGATTGCCGATAGTTATCACTTTTTATTTTCAAAAGAAGTTTTCGATTCAAAAAATTTGAATACGGCCGAACTAGCTGCTGCTATTGATTTTTATCAACACAATCAACCATTTAATTTTAACAGTAAAGAATATCCATTGCTGCATCAAAACGATGAAAATGATGTGCTTGGGCAATATTTTAATTTCGATCCCATTAAACCACCCAATATTGTTATCATTGTTACCGAAGGATTATCTAAAGACTTCAGTGGCGCTAACGCTTATGCATCTAGCTTCACTCCATTTTTAGATTCATTAAGTAATTTTAGTTTAACCTGGGATAATTTCTTAAGTACATCACCAGGAACTTTTGCTGCACATCCTGCAATAGAAGGATCTCTTCCTTATGGCAAAAGAGGTTTCTCTTCTTTACCCATTATGCCAGATCATTTATCATTAATAAATATTTTAAAGGCAAACGGATATCATACAAAGTTTTTAACTGGGTCTAATACCGATTTCGATAATATGGGTGGATTCATTCGCAGGCAAGGTACCGATATGTCGTACTTACAATTTGGATCGAAATATAAAAAAATGAGCGCTAGTAATGAAGGATGGGGAATGGGATACCCCGATGATGCGTTATTTAATAGAAGTTTGGAGATAATGGATAGTATACCAACAACACCTTACCTCAATATTTATCATACAGCTACTACGCACGTGCCCTATTTATTTGATCAAAAATTGATTTATGAAAAACTGTTCGATAAAAAAATAAAAACATTAACTGTAACACCTGAAATCAAAAAAATATTAAAAGAAACAAAAAGGGTATTGGTAACTTTTATGTTTGCAGATGATTGCTTTAGTCATTACTTTAAGCAATATGCTAAAAGACCTGAATTTAATAACACTATTTTTTTTATTACTGGCGATCATCATATCGGGTCATTTCCTTCTACATCTAGTATTGATGATTATCACGTTCCGTTAATTATTTACTCTCCCATGCTTAAAGCTCCCAAGAAATTCTACTCCATAAATTCTCATAATAACTTGGCGCCTACCATTGTTTCTATGATTTTAAATAATTATAAAAATCTTCCTTATCATCCAAAACAGGTAAATTGGATGGCTGGAGTAATGGATACATTTGCGGGTTTTAGAAATAATCAAAGCATGCCTTTCATGTATTCTAGTAGAGTAATAGAAGATTATATTTGGAAGGAGTATATTATTTCAGAAAAAGAATTATACAAACTTGGTCCCGATTTATCAATGACGCCCTTTAAGAATGATTCTATTAAAAATCATATAACCAATCTGTTGAATAATTACAAAATCATCAACTCTTATGTTTGTGACAACAATAAAATATTTCATTCTAAAGAATTAGAAAAAACTGAGGGCCGCGATATCTTGTTTGAATATGATTCACAAGATTTGAAAAAAATCAGCATCACTCAATCAGCTACCAATTTAATTGCTGACCTAAATTTTTCCTTAAAGTATAGCTATTTATTTGTTGAAGTATCGGCGGAAACTAACATGATAAAAGCAGCAATTAATCAGCAACCTTCCATTCGTTTTGCGCTGTTTAATTTAGACAATGGGAAAAAGAATTATCCTTTTTATATCAATCATGAAATAAATCAGTTAGTAAAAAAAGGCGCTTATATTTCCGACTCATGGAATACAATTCAAGCAGATGATATAATCCCTTTAAATGATTTCAAAAAAATTAAACAACTCCAGTTTAGTTTAGCATTATTTTGTTTAAAGCCCATCAAACTCGATATAAAAAATATTCATATTAAGGTTTGGGGAGTAATGTAATAGTACTACTCCTCCCCAAACAGTTGATTAAACAACATCTTATACGTTCCATGTGTTTGAGCACGAAATGTAATTTCTGGACCGTACACATATAATTTTCCTTTGCCAACAATTGCAGAAAACGCAGCTACTCCGTCTTGTAAATAAGACTGACCAAAAGCCCATCCACTTCTTAATGTTTTATCTGATGCATACCACGCCAAAGGAGTAACTTGCTTGGTAGCAATTGCATTAGGTTCTATATTAAAAACAGGACTAGCACTAAAATAAACGTCCGCTTTTTTTCCAATTCCCCAATTTGCTTTCTCGGTTGGGTTTACAGCTACTTGCATTACAGATCCAGGGATATAAAATTTCTCGCCAGGTAAAGATTTTTCTTTGCCATTCACCATTTCAACCAATGCATTTTTAACTGGCAATTGTAAATGATATGCCAAATTAGCACTACTACCAATTGTAACAACAGTACCTCCGGCTTCTAAAAATTCTTTAATTGCGGGAATAGATTTAGCAGCGGTTATTTTACCTAATGAAGCACGATATTCTTCAGGTATTTCTGATTCATTGGGCTCTCTACCACCAAATTCAGCTCCACCACTTGCAACTTCAGGGCGCATTGCTGGTATTGCTCCACCAACAAAAACAATGACATCATATTTGTTTTTTAAAGCTCCGCCATCAATTTCTTTTGCATACACAACATTAAATGGAAAATGATATTGCTCAAATATCCACCTCGTCCAACCAGAAGGCATTGAACCTCCGTATACATCCCATAGTGCTATTCTTTTTGATTTTAGTTTTGATGAAATAGTTGAAGGATTTTGTATGAGGCTAGTAATTTTTACTCCATAACTTATCCCTTTTTCCATCAAACTATTTACGTTTGCATTTGCTTCAACAGTAAAATAATCTTGACTTTTTTCAACTGCTATTCCAGCTTTTAATAAATCATTTACTAAAATAAAACTTGCATTGTCGTTAGTAGAAAACTGATATCCTTTTGTATTTATTTCTACACTTCCTTTTTGTTGCTGAATTTCTCCATAAGGAATAGTTTGAAAAGGTCCATCAAATGATTCCAATACTCTATCAAACTCAATACCCATTGTAAATGCAGGAGTCCATCCAGCAGCGTCATACGGTCGAATAGGCGGTCCACCTGGATACAGAAAATCATTGGGATGATCTTGTGGTTCAAACATATCAATTACATGTGGTCGAAATGCTTGATTTGTTCTTACTATATATGAACCTGCTTTATAGTTTTTACTTCCAACACTAAAATTAGTAGTTGCTTTTTCTACTTTAATTCCACTTTTAATTAAAATATTTATGAATATAATTGCAGTTGAAGTTTGATCTATAGGAATGATATATCCTCTAGGATCTCTTAATTCTGGTTTCTTGTAAATTTTATCGAAATAGGCTAGAGGCAAAGTATCATTGCGCATTTCTTTTTGATCGGCTTTTGCTAAATCAATTGCCATTTCTACTTTATTAGGTGATTTTGTCCAATGGTCCATACTGCCAGCATCAATAGAATTTTTTCCCATTGTATAAATATTCATCAACAACTCGTCTTTATGTCTTGAGGCATAATTTAAAACTGCGTAGTTAAGAGAAACAGAATAATCAATAGAGTTTTTAAAATACCATTTTTGAGGATCTATCGGAAATGGTGTGGCACTATTAGGTATCAATCTACTTGGAACATAAGGAATTTTTATAGGTGTTGGATTGCCAATCATTTCTGTAAGCAACCCAATAATATTATGATAATATGCAGTAGTTCTTAATCCTCCATTCCACCAAGTTGAATATACTGAACCACTCTTCATAGTATACCCTGGTTTATTTTCAGCATTCAATCTGCTACTCATAACTGCACCTAATTGATCAATGCCCGTTATAAGTAATGGATCGTACACATAATTAAAGGGATCTCTGTAAGGAGGCCCTGCAACTACAGTTCCTGGAGGACCTGTTTGGTGGTGATTGTATAAAATTTGTGGCATCCACTCAACATATTGTTGCAAGCTCATATTCTTCGACTCGCTCATGTTTGTCATGTAGAAATCGCGGTTGTTATCATGACCAATATATTTCTGATACAATCTTGGAGCATTTGAAGTAGATCTTTTTAACGTATCTGCATTACGCATATACCAAGAAGTCAATAATTCTTGTCCATCGGGGTTTGCATGAACAAAAAGTATAATGGTTGATTTTAAAATTCTTTTTGTCTCTTCATCATCTCTTGTAATAATTTGGTACAAAGATTCAATCCACTGGTGAATTCCTAACACTTCACTTGCGTGCAATCCGCCATCAATCCATACTACCGCCTTCCCTTCTGCCGCAAGCAATTTGGCATCTCCTTCTGAAAGCCCTTCTGCTCTTGCCATGCGCTGAGAAATAGACTTATACTTATCAAGCTTTGCAAGATTAGATGGGTCAGACACAATTACCATGTATTGTTCACGGCCTTCTTCTGTTTTACCAATACTTATCAATTTCATTTTTTTTGAAACTACAGCAAGCTTTTTTAGGTAAGATTCTGTTTGAGTAAAAGTGGCTAATTGATAATTATCGCCGATCGAAAAGCCAAAGTGAGATTTTGGGGTTGGAATATTTTGTGCACTAACAAAAACTGTTGTGTAGATAAAACAGCAAAAAAATACGGAAATCTTCAGCATGTCCATTGTTTTGGTATGCCTAAAAATAAATGAAGTAGAGGAAATAAAACGATTTATGAGAAAATTTATCCGATCAACTTAGATTGCTTCTGGTAATTTTTATCTGGAGCATATATAAATAAGCATGATTCGCCTTGAATTGTATTAATTATGTGCTGCACTTGATTTTGTGGAACCGCAGGACAACCCTGACTTCTTCCTAAATAACCCATTTGCTGAATGGCTGATTTGCTAACATAACCAGCCCCATGGAGAACAATGGCTCTTTGGGCAGCCATATCATTAATTCCGTTTTCTACACCGTTTAAAGAAAGCGACCTACCATGTTTGCCTTGATATATGTTACCGGTGATATAAAATCCTAAGCTACTTTGGTTAGATGAGTTTTTGTTGGAGAAGATTTTTGCAAATAAGGTACCCGAGTTTTTTCCATGTGCTACGAGTGTTTGAATAACCATTTCTTCGGATTCCATGTCTATAATATATAAACGTTCTTCACTGCTAGGCTTACTAAAATCTGCAATAGTTAAATAGCGTTGATTAACTAACCTGCCTTGTTCTTTTAATTTTTCGTATCCAATAATTGCAAAGCGTACAGCTTCGCCATTAATATTAAATTTATTGGAGAGGTGCATTGCATTCAACACAAATTCATTACTACTTGCAACAAGCTTAGTATCATAAGATTGCAATGTGAGAAAACTTAGAATTAGTATAAATAAAGCTGATTTTTTCAATGGATAAATGTTAATTAGGGTGCAAACTACCCAATCGTAGCATTAGAGACTATTAATTGAAGAAAAATTAGCTAAAAGTTTAGTTAAAGGCCTATTTATAGGGCGTATTTGACTGTAAATTAAGCAACTTGTTTTAAAGATTTAGACCTAAGCCATCCTCCAATTCTTTTTTCAATAAATACATAGGTAATATAACTATAACATATCAGTGTAATAATTGTAATTAACAACACCCAAATTTGCATAGTTGGAATTTTTGAAACTCCTACTATTTTAAACATAAAGTGGGGCACAATTGTAATAATTAAAATATGATTTAAGTAAATTGAATAAGATAGTTTGCCAAGAAACTGAAGCGGTTTTATTGATAATAATTTACTGAGAAAGCCATTGGATTTATTTATAATTAAAATAGACATCGCAAATAACAATGGGGTTGTAGCTAAGGCAAACATTTCTTTTGTAGGGCCAGATTGTTTATTTAAAAAATACAAAACAATAAGAAGTAACATAGGAATCAGCCATTCTAAATGAGGATCCCTTTTATTTGTGTTTAAAGAAATATACCAAACAAAATAACCAAGTATAAATGATATGACTCCTCTTATATACCCATAATCATCAGTAAAATAAAAACGTTGTTTGTAAATAGAGAACCCAATTGCAGTAAATAAAATAATTAAGAATATCCAAGTTCGATTTATTTTATTTTTACTGCTTATTAGTATAATCCAACCAAATGAAATATAAATAATCATTTCTGCTGAAATAGACCATGAGGGAAAATTCATTCCCATGTTTCCAACATTACTTGTATAAAAAGTATTAAAAATTTGAGTTGAATTCTGAAATGTCATTGTATCAATATAAGCAAATAGTAGGGTGGGTAAAGACTCTTTACTAGTTACTATTGTAGGAAATAAAAAATTAGCAACTAACTGAACAAACAAATAAACTGTTGTTGTATATAATAACAGAGGATATAAACGAATTATTCGTTTTTTTAAGTAGTTGTAGAACTCTTGATTAGATTGCATTCCTTCGTATTTGCTAGCAATAATAAATCCTGATAAAACAAAAAAGAAATCAACAAAGCAAATGGATTCACGAATAATGAATTGATGATAGATTGAATTAGGCAAAAATTCCTTATCGTAATGATACATAGCTACCATTAAACTAAATATTCCCCTTAGGCTGTCTAATTTTCCAATCCGCATGAACTCAAATTAAAACTTATAACTCACACCAGCAACAAACCGAAAGTTGGATCTGATAATTCCATTAGATGGAGACTTGCCTTCATAATTGTTGTAAAAATCTAAAATAAGAGAAAATTTATTAATCAATTACTAATTAATAGTAGTTTCACCATCTTAACTAAATTTTTTTATTACTATGTTACAAAGAATGCCTACCTCAAAAAATAAAATACTCCTATTTTTATTTTTATGCTTCTCTTTTTTGGGAGCTTATTCGCAAAATATTTTAGTAGGAACTTATACAAATACAGGCAAAAGCGAAGGAGTTTACTACTATCATTTAGATACTTCAAATGGAACAGCAAATTTAATAAGCAAAGTTGCCATTGAAGACCCTTCATTTTTAACTACGGGATTTAACAATCAATTGATTTATTCGGTTGATGAATTGGCAAACAAACTTGGTGGTGTAACAGCTATTCGCTTTAATAAAGCCACTGGATCAATGGAAAAATTAAACAGTGTATTATCTCAAGGAGATCATCCTTGCCATGTTACTATTGATAGTAAAAATAGGTTTGTTTTTGTTGCTAACTACACTAGTGGAAGTTTAAAGGCAATTAAAGTAAATAAAGATGGAAGCTTAGATTCAACTTCACAAATTATTCAACATACCGGAAAAAGCATAAATACACTTAGGCAGGAAAAACCACATGTGCATTCTTCCGTTTTATCTCCTGATGAAAAATATTTATTGGTGCAAGATTTGGGAACAGATCAAATATCAGTTTATTCAGTAAATTATTTAAATAGCAGTTCGCCATTATCAACTATCCCTTTTTCTGTTTTTAATACTACACCAGGAAGCGGTCCTCGACACTTAACTTTTCATCCGAAAAAATCAATTGCTTATTCTGTTCAAGAGTTAGATGGCACTGTAAATGTAATGGAATTTAAAAAAGGGAAATTAACACTATTACAAACAATTACCATGGTACCAAAAAATGATACCAGAAAAAATGGAGCTGCTGATATTCATATTTCTTCTGATGGTAAATTTTTATATGCTTCTAATAGAGGAGAGTTTAATGATCTCGTTATATATTCCATTAATGCTTATGGTAAGCTTACCTATGTATCTACACAATCTACTATGGGCAAGGGTCCTAGGAATTTTGGTATAGATCCGAGTGGTAATTATTTATTGATAGCCAATCAACTTTCTGATGAAATAATTATTTTCAAAAGAAATCAATCAACCGGATTATTAACTGATACTGGTAATAGAATTAAAGTGGGTGCGCCTGTTTGTATAAAATTTATAAGCAATTAAATTATCTACGTTTTTGCCATTGTTTGCCGCTGTTTCCGGTTCTTCCACCGCCTACTTTTGGTGAATAAACAGGCACTTCGCCAAACTCTGCTGGAACAGGAATTTTGTTAACTGGTTTGCCCAATAACCCCTCTATGGCTGCAAATTTTCGTTGTTCTGCTTCTGTAATAAAGGTAATGGCAGTACCTGTACTTTCGGCTCTTGCTGTTCTTCCAATTCTGTGGATATAATCTTCTCCATCATTTGGAACATCAAAGTTTATGACTAATTCAATTTCTTCAATATCTATTCCCCTACTTAGTATATCAGTTGCAACCAATATTTTTAATTTTTTATTGCGAAAATCTTGCATTACTTGTTCGCGTTTATCCTGTTCTAAATCAGAATGAATTTCTTCAATAGAAAATTTTGCACGCTTTAGTTCAGCACTTAACTGTTTTACTTGTTGCTTTTTAGAACAAAAAATAATTACCCTAGTATAATCTTTACTTTTTAAAACATATTTAATGAGCGGGATTTTCTGCGCATCATAAATAACAAATGCTTGTTGCACAATTTGTTCTGGTGGCTTAGAAACTGCAATATTTATTTCTATAGGATGATGCAACAATTTTCTAGCAAGTTCTCGCATTTTGGGTGGCATGGTTGCAGAAAACAATAAGTTCTGTCTTACTTTAGGCAGAAATGAAATGATTTTCATAATATCATCATTGAAACCCATGTCGAGCATTCTATCTGCTTCGTCAAGTACCAAATAATTTACTTCCTTCATTTTTACATAGCCCATATTTAAATGCGCTATCATTCGGCCTGGAGTGCAAACAACCATATCCACTCCACTGCTTAATGCTTTTTTTTCTGCAATAAATGAATTGCCATCTCCTCCTCCATAAACTGCTATACAACTAATGTCGGTAAAATATCCAAGCCCCTCCATTGTTTCTGCAATTTGTATTGCTAGTTCTCTTGTAGGAACAATTATCAATGCATTAATTTGATGGGCTGGGTGGGGGGAAGTGAGCATTTTATGCACTATTGGCAATAAAAAAGCGGCAGTTTTACCTGTACCAGTTTGCGCAGATGCAATAATATCTTTTCCCTCTAAAATCGGTTGTATAACTTGGGCTTGAACAGGTGTGGCTGTTTGGTAACCCATCGCATCAATCCCTTCTAATAATTTTTCGTCTAATCCTAGTTCTTTAAAATTCAAAATAAGTTTTCATTTTTAACGTACCCTTTATCACATCAGGATAAAGCTGCTTTTTCTTTAAGCAAAATTTCTTTCGTTTGTTCAAAATATTTTTTAAATAAATCTAATGCTTCTGGTATTGTTTCTAATTGTACTTGTTGTTTAGCGCTATGCTCAATACCATGACCTAATTTATACATTTCGGGTACTTTTATTACAGAAAGAGAGGATTTTGCGTAATGTGCCGTTTTATACAAACTAGTCCAATCTTCTTGTGCTAAATTATTGTACATTTTTTGGATGGTTTCTGGCATACTCTCTAAAAACATATTAATGATGGTGGCTTTATACTCAACATCTCCTTCAGCAAGTTCATTCAGCATCTCTAAGTCAATAACCAACATCTCTTCCTTTTGATTAATTATTGGTTTTTCAATTGTTGAAGTATCCGTTTGAAAAATTTCACTCAACGTTTTGTATAAAGCATCCAAGCCGAATGGTTTAGCTAAGCAGCCATTCATGCCTACTTTAGTAAATTTATCGCCTTCGGTTCTACTACTCCAGCCAGTCATGGCAATAATTGGAATTGTTTTATTGATGTCTTTTCTGATGATTTGGGTAGCTTCAAACCCATCCATTTCTGGCATATTAATATCCATTAAAATAAGGTCATAATCTCCTTTTCGCAATAATTCGATGGCTTCTAATCCATTACTAGCAATATCGAAAATAACGCCAGTTGGCGAAAGTGAATGAGTAATTAGCTTTTGGTTCACAAAGTCATCCTCAGCTATTAATATCCTTTTACCGTGCAAAAAATCAGTCTTCATCAATCCTTTTTTATAATACTAGAGCCCTAAATATAAATTATCTACGGTTTACACCCGAAATTAATCATTCAAAAAGGCAAAAGAATGCATTTTGACTAATTTTTAACCCTTTTTATGCAACCAATTCTGTTATTTTTGCCGTTAACAAGAGAAATAATCTTGTAAACAACCAAAATGAAAAAAATATTCTTACTGCTAACTGTTCTAATCGGATTGGGTGCAAATGCTCAAACAACTGATATTAAGAAAATTGTAGTGCCCAATCGTACAAAAGATCATTTCATGATTCAATACGGTGCAGATGCTTGGTCAGGCCGACCAGATAGTGTTCGAACGGGTGGCTTTAGTAGACATTTTAATTTTTATTTTATGTTTGATAAGCCTTTCAAAAACAATCCCAAAATGAGTGTAGGTATTGGTTTTGGGCTAGGTAGCAGTAATATGTTTTTTAACAATACCAACGTAAATGTGAAATCTAATACTACTAAACTTCCATTTACTATTGCCGATTCTCTGGATCATTTTAGTAAATTTAAAGTAACCAATATGTATCTTGAATTACCTGTAGAATTTAGGTATTTTTCTAATCCAAACAATATGAATAAATCATGGAAGTTTGCTATTGGTGCTAAAGTGGGTACATTATTGAAATCTTATTCTAAAGGGAAAAATTATGTAAATAGAGTTGGACAATCTCTCTATGGTACCACTTTTGTTGAAAAAGACCAGAGTAAAAAATTCTTTAATGGCACATCACTGGCATTAACTGGCCGAATTGGATACGGAATTATTGGATTACAAGGAAGTTATAATGTTTTAGGTGTTTTAAGAGATGGTTCTGGAGCAACTATGAACCGTTGGAGTGTAGGAATATCTATAAGTGGATTATAAATTTTTTATTAAATAATAAAGCCTCCCGCTTAAACGGGAGGCTTTATTATTTAGAAGAACTGCTGAAAGACTAACTTTGTAAAAAATAATGAATTGATTGAGAAAAAACAACTAATTGCTAAAGAAGAGAGAGCCGTTTTAGTAAGCGTAATTTTAAAAGAACAAACCAATGATCAATCTACAGAATATTTAGATGAGCTTGCTTTTTTAGCCGAAACAGCAGGTGCATTTACTGTTAACAGATTTACACAAAAATTAGCCCACCCCGATAGTAGAACATTTGTAGGGAAGGGAAAGTTAGAAGAAATAAAAAATTACCTCAATGGAAAAAATATTACGCTAGTAATTTTTGATGATGAATTAACTGGTTCACAAATTTCCAATATTGAAAAAGAACTAAATGTAAAAACTATCGATCGAAGCGATTTAATACTCGATATTTTTGCTCGTCGTGCAAGAACTGCGCAAGCAAAAGTTCAGGTAGAATTAGCACAATACCAATATTTATTACCACGCTTAAAAGGGATGTGGAAACATTTAGAAAGGCAGGGCGGTGGAATAGGCACTAGAGGCCCGGGTGAAACTGAAATTGAAACTGATAGAAGAATTGTAAAAGATAAAATTTCTTTATTGCGTAAACGATTAAGTGAAATTGATCGGCAAGCTTTTACTCAGCGTAAAGAAAGAGGAGAATTAATTAGAGTAGCATTAGTAGGATATACCAATGTTGGCAAAAGCACGCTCATGAGCGTTTTGAGCAAGAGTGATGTATTTGTAGAAAATAAATTATTTGCAACATTAGATACTACAACTAGAAAAGTGGTATTTGAAAATACACCTTTTTTGTTGAGTGATACGGTAGGTTTTATTCGTAAACTCCCACATCATTTAATAGAAAGCTTTAAGAGCACTTTAGATGAAGTAAGAGAAGCCGATATTTTATTACATGTAGTAGATATATCTCATCTTCAATATGAAGATCAGATTGGTGTAGTTAATAAAACCTTGCAAGAGTTAAAGGCTTTTGAAAAACCAATACTTACCATTTTTAATAAAATGGATTTATATGAAGAAAAAACATTTGATGAGTGGTTAGAAGATTCTGTAAAACAAGAATTACTAAGAGATCTAAAAGAAAAATGGGACTTAGTAACCAATAATAACTGTGTATTTATTTCGGCTTTAGAAAAAAACAATTTAGATGCATTACGAGATATAATTTTAGAAAAAGTGAGGGAGATGTACCACATAAGATATCCTTATAAAACTATGTTGTATTAATTAATGATTGATAAAAAAACAACCTGGCATAAAATTGCAGAGAGCGCCGCCGAAATAATTTGGCAACCCAACAATATGTGTTTGGTTAAGGCGGGCGATAAAATGGTAACTCTTGCATTATTTAAGGAACATTTATTTGCATTTGCACATAAATGCCCTCATGCTAGCGGAATCATGGCCAATGGTTCAATAGACGCATTGGGCAATGTGGTTTGTCCATTACATAGATACAAGTTTTTAATGCAAAATGGAAGGAATAGTAGTGGAGAAGGGTATTTTTTAAAAACATATTTTGTGAAATCAGATGAAACAGGCGTATTTATAGGGTTTGAAACTGGAGGATTATTTATTTTTTAGTGTATTTTTTTTGTAAGAAACTCTAAACCCCTATTTTTGCAGCCCTAATGAGCAAATTCCTCATTAAATACATACTCCTCCTTAGCTCAGTTGGTTAGAGCATCTGACTGTTAATCAGAGGGTCGTCTGTTCAAATCAGACAGGGGGAGCCTAAAAATCAAAGCGTTATAGTTTCTACTATAGCGCTTTTTTAATTATGTGACCTTGAATGTGACCTCAGGTTGCATAAAGAAAAGATAACAGGGAATGAAGAAGAGAAAGTAAAATTTTAGGGCGAGGGAACAGAAGCCACACTCATGGCTGTAGGCTTTTAAGCAGTCACTTCAACTGCCGGGCAACAAGATCTTCTTGTAGACCCAAGTACTTGCAGAACTCATTAATAGTAACAACCTGGTGCGATTGTTTTTTGAAATGATCTTTCATTTTTTTGATGAGTTTTCTACCGTACCTGTCGCTTCTGCCTGTGATTATCATTACGTCCTTTGGATAAATACACAGTCTATTCATTAATCAAATAACTTTTAATACACTATCCATACTTAGGCTATGCCTTTGCTATGAATAATACA
>JAYTXG010000301.1:0-2431 GCA_043743375.1 Sphingobacteriia bacterium | reverse complement strand
TTTTACTATTAACAAACATTTCATCCACATTAGTTTTAATTCTCTTCGGTAAACAATTTACTTTTGTTTACTTTTGCAAATTGGTCTTTTTCGACTGATATTATCGCATGGCACTACCATATTTAGTTAAACACATTTACAATAACGCAACAGAAGAAGTAATCCGTAGGGGTAAAAAAATTCATGCTTTGGGTAACGTGGAATTAATAGAACACGATGATCTGATGGGTAATGTAATTTTTCGTGTAAAGGATGATGGATATTCTACCTTTTATAAAGTTCATATTCAACAATTTAAAGATCCTAAAACGCTCTCACTTCGTTGTACTTGTCCGTATAATTTATCTGAGGTATGCAGGCATAAAGCTGGGGCATTATTTCACTTACAGGATATGTTGGATAAAAACCTTTTAGGTGATAAAGAAACTTTATACGACCAAAAACATACAGTAGTTAAAATTAAGGTGCTCGATTTGAAACTTTTTAGGATGTTAACTTCAACGGAAACATACGACAAAGGGCAAGAATTCCTTAGGAGCAATACCGCTAATTTACTGGAAGCAAAAAACGAAAGGGTAGTTGCAGAAGTAGATTTTGAAGGGGAGAATCACAGAGTAGTTTTACAAAAAAATGAGGAGAGAAATTTTGACACAAGTTGTACTTGTAACAGCGAAACCGATCATCCATTATGTGTTCATAAAGTTATTGTATTTCAGCAACTATTAAAAAATCATGGTCCAGCTTATTTTGATAGTATTAGAAATTGGGATAAAGAAAAAAATAAGCTCTTGGCTTTATATGGATATTCTTTAGACGATGATTTGAAGAACAAGTTTGAATTCACTTATACCGATGGCAAACCTTTTTTGAGAGTCTTAGATACAACAATAAAAAGAGTTAGTTTAAATCCTATAAATGAGTTAAGACCAATTCATTCAGAATTTATGGTTACTGCTGCTGATACTTTAAATGAACCACTTCCAGCAACCATGAAGCTAGGATTAGTGATTACATTTCAACAATTACAATATCCATATACGCAATTTGAATTAGTGCAAGGTGAAGCAGATGAAGCAAATATTCAGTACATATCAAAAACTGTTAAACTAGACCTTACCAAGTTTATTAATACAGAGGTTTTTTCTGAAGATGATAAAATGTTGCTACAGCAACTTAGGAAATTAATGCCATCCGAAGTGAGTAGGTACTTAAATAGAAACTCACCATTTAGCGGTATATGGGAAAATATTATTCAGCAATACGATGATGAGCTTCCCGAAGAAACTAGGCATTTAATAAATGAGTATTTACATCCTAAGTTTAAAAAAATATTTTCCGAACTAAATGGTAATCCTTTTGTATTTTATTTGTCGAATAATAAAAGTTTTACCACTACAAACTTAACGCAAGCCTTTTTGTCGGATCAGGTTATTAGCCCCGAGTTTGAAATAAGTTATACCGATAATAAATATATAGTTGATTGTAGAATTAAATTGCCCAATGCTGATTTAAATATTTCTGATAATTTAAGCGACTCTCATTTTCTATTTCAATACGAACAACAATTTTTTATTTGGAAAAAACCAGAAGATATATTGCTGGTTGAAAAATTCCTACCTACAGGAAAAATTATAATTGAGCCCGAAAATTGGTCAAAACAATTACAAAATTTTATCTTACCGCTTTCTAAAGAGTATGTGGTTCATTTTACCAATGTTAAAAAAGAAGAGATTAAGGATGCAAAGCCTGAACTGAAAATTTTACTGAAAGAAAAAGGGGAATATTTGTTATTTCAGCCAATTTTTAATTACCGTGGGTACGACGTAACTAACACAGATAAAGAAAAAATATTTTTCCCCATTGCAGATAAGCTACTAGTAATTCACCGCAATATTGCTCTTGAACAAGAACAAATTCATAGAATTGAGTTATTACACTCAGGTTTTGTAAAACCAACTGAGTTAAATGTATTGGCTTTAAAAGGAAAGGATGTTTTAAAAAATAATTGGTTTTTTTTATTTATTGATGCAGTTAAGGAAATGAATATTCCTGTATTCGGGTTTGAAGCGTTAAAAAACTTTAGATTTAATACTGCAAAACCATCTACTAAAATATTTATCAGCAGTAATACCGATTGGTTTGATGCAAAGATTGAAATACAATTTGGTGAGCAGAAAGTAACAGTAGATGACGTTAAAAAAGCTTTATTAAATAAGCAACAATTTGTGCAACTAACAGATGGCACATTAGGAATTTTGCCCGAAGAATGGATCAAAAAATATTCATTATTATTTCGGGTTGGAGATGGAAAGGCTGGCGACATGAAGTTGAGTAAATATCATTTTAGTGTAATAGAAGAATTGTATTTACAACGTGATGAAGAGGAACTGCATTTTCAATTAGAAGAAAAATATGAGCGCATAAAAGGCAA
>JAYTXG010000300.1:0-7369 GCA_043743375.1 Sphingobacteriia bacterium | reverse complement strand
GATGTAATTAAAAAAGCAGTTGAAAATGCACCTTCTCTTAAAGTAAATCAATTGCAAGAAAAATACTATTACTTTTTGCCCAAAACCGCAAAAGAAATTCCAAAAACACAGTTTTCAACTGAATTGGGCAATTATAATACAGCTGCATTTGATGTAAAATTTAGTGTGGTACAACCTTTAACTGCTAGTGCAATTAATCAGAGGCAAAAAAATTTATTCGAAACATTTTTAGCTTCTGCCCAAGCTAATACGCAGGTTCAGGCAATGGATGTTAAAAGAATTGCAAGAAATTTATATGTATTATTACAATACTTCCAAGCCAATCGTTTGTTGCTTCAACAAATTGATAGTATTTATGCTGGGTATCAAAAAATTGCTTCTTTGCGATTAGAAAAAGGAGAAAGTAATTTGTTAGAAAAAGTATTACTCGACAATTTAGTGATGCAGAACAAATTAAAGATTGAAATGGAGGATGCCGATAACTACACTGTACAATTGCAATTGGGACTATTAATTCAGTCTGAGTCAATTATAATTGCTGCCGATCCCTTGCAATCAACAATTCAATTATTTGATACTGCACAATGGAAAAATAACCCATACATAAATTTATATGCACAACAACAAAAGCAAGCTTCTGCTGAAACAGAACTCGCGAAAGCAAGGCTTAAACCAGACTGGTTAATAGGATATAACAATCAATCAATCAATGGATGGCAAATGCTAAATGATCGGTCTGAAAAGTTATATAATATGGGTAATCGATTTTCTTCAGTTACAATTGGTATGGCAGTCACTGTATTTAATCAATCTCAAAAACAAAAAATAAGAGCGGCTAAAATAAACGAGGAAGTTGCAGCCGCTGCAACAAAAGCTGCTACCAATTCGATACAAACTAAATTAGATAAGGCTTGGCAAGACTATAATAAGTACGGTAAAGCAGTTGTTTATTATTTAAAAATAGGCAATGCACAAGCTGAAATTATTATTAATACTGCCAACTTGAGCTATAAAAACGGGCAGATTAATTATGTAGAATGGGGTACTCTTTTAAATCAGGCTATTAGTATTAAAACACAATACTTAGAAAGTTTACGTCAATTAAATTTCGCTGTAACCGAACTAAATTATTTATTAAACAACTAGTTAATTATGAATAAAATCATATATGCATTTTTTGCAATTCTGTTGATAAGCTGTTCTAGCAAAAAAACTGAAGTAAAAACCGATGCAATAATCAAAGAATCTTCTGTACTAGTTTTAACAGATGCACAATTAAAACAAGCTGAATTAGTAGTAAGCAGTGCATTGGTTAAAACCCTTCATGAAACAATTCAAGTGAATGGGTTGGTTGATGTGCCTCCACAAAACATGGTTGCTGTTAGTTTTCCGTTAGGTGGTTATTTAAAAAAAACACAACTATTGCCTGGTATGAATGTGAAGAAGGGAGAAGTGATTGGTATAATGGAAGATCAGAGTTACGTTCAATTACAACAAGAATATTTAATAGGTAAAGTAAAAATGGATTTCTTAGTTACAGATTTACAGCGTCAAAAAGAGTTGAGTGATGCTGAGGCAACCAGTAAAAAAAATTATCAACAAGTATTGAGTGATTATAAAACTTGTCAAGTGATGATTAAGAGTTTAGATGAAAAATTACGAATCATTGGAATTGATCCAACTCAATTAGCAGTAGCTAATATTTCTAGGTCAGTTTTATTACGTGCCCCAATTGATGGATTTGTAACAAAAGTGAATGTAAATATTGGCAAATACGTAAATCCTTCTGATGTATTGTTTGAGATAGTTAATCCTGATGATATTCATGCAGCATTGAGTGTATTTGAAAAAGATATTCCATCTATAAAAAAGGGGATGCTTGGAACGGTTTCATTGGCAAATAATCCTCAAAAAAAATATGAAGTAGAAGTTTTACTTGTTTCAAAAAATATCAATGAATCTAGAACTGGATTGGTACATTGTCATTTTAAAAAGGCCAATCATGAATTACTTCCTGGAATGTTTTTAAACGGCAGTTTTGATTTGCCAGCTTCTCCAACAAAAATTTTACCTGAAGAATCTTTAGTTAGATTTGAAGGAAAAATGTATGTATTTGTTGAGAGAGATGCCCATCATTTTGAAATGGTGGAAGTTCAAACTGGTATAAAACAGGATGGAATGATAACAGTTGTAGAGTCTAATAAACTTGATCTTACAAAAGATAAAGTTGTTACTAAAAACGCATATAGATTGTTAGGAATGCTAAAAAATAAACCAACAGAATAACTACAAATTAAAATAGCTTTCAATTTTATCTTCCGCTTGATAAAACCTTGCTAGTTTTTTAATCACTTGTTCTACAATTGCATCTGGGCAACTAGCTCCGCTCGTAATAAGAATGCGAAGTGGTTTGGAGTTGGGCAAATAATGGTTGATGGTTGTCATTTCTTTTGTTTGCCAATTGCAATTGATAATAGTATTTTCATTGATTAGCTTATCGGGGGAGTCAATAAAATAGGTCGGTAATTTTCTTTCACATAGTTCAACTAAATGTGAACTATTACTACTGTTATAACCACCAATTACAATGGCTATGTCTGCTGGTGTTGTTAACATTCCAAGAACTGCAGATTGATTGTCGTTAGTTGCATAGCACAAAGTATCTCTGGTATCGGCAAATCTTTCGCCAATATTTATTTCATTTAATTGATAATGTTGTTGAATTACATTTTTTAAGTAATCGGAAATAGCTTGCGTATCGGTAGCTAATTGAGTAGTTTGGTTTACAACACCTATTTGTTGAAGGTCGTTGTTAATATTAAATCCTTCGGAAAATCTTCCCTTAAATTCAGTATTAAAATCGGTTGCTATTTTTTCGCCTGTAATGTATTTGGCTAGTTCAATGGTTTCAGCCATATCATTTACTACTACAGTTGGGGTGTTGGCAGCAGCGTGCGAAAAAGTGGCTCTTGTTTCTTCGTGGTTCGATTTCCCATGTATTACTATGCTGTACCCTTTTTCTGCAATCTGTTCACTTCGGTTCCAAACTTTTTCAACAAAGGGGCAAGTTGTATTGTATTTTTCAATGGCAATTCCTTTATTAATTAGAATCTTTTCTATTTCAATTGTTGTTCCAAAAGCCGGAATGATTACTACATCATCTTTTGTGATTGTATCAAATGGGATAATTTGTTTCCCATAAGTATCTTGTAAAAAATGAACACCTCGAGCAATTAAGTCTTCATTAACTTGAGGGTTATGAATCATTTCACTTAATAAATAAATTTTCTTTCCAGGATTTTCATCAATGCTTTTAAATGCTATTTCTATAGCATTTTCTACACCGTAACAAAAACCAAAATGGCGGGCAAGAAAAATTTGAACAGTGCCAAGATCTAGTAATGTAGGAGAGAAGTCTTTCTTTAGTTTATCCGAGGCTTTTCTCAATTCTTTTACCTTGCTTATTAAAGTGCTGCGGTATATATTGGGAATGGTAAATTGTTTCATTGCTTGTTTATAGGGCAAAGCTACGAATTTGTTATTATTTGATAAATGATAATCAATCACTTTTTTATTTTTACTTAAAGCAACATACAGATCAGCTGAGACTTTTGCGTTCCTATTTGTCTTTTTTTAACATTAGCAATGCAACCCAGGCTATACTTCTGGTATTACAGTACATTTTTACCATTCTGTTTCACTAATCGATGAAAATAAGCCATGTATTATATTCAATGAAGTTTATGAATTTCATTGAATCTTCAAATATTTAGTAATTTAAAAAATACTTTCTCTTCAATTTCTTTTACTTCACCAGGTTGCATATCGGCTAATTGTAAATTTTCTATACTTATACGAACTAGTCGCTTTACTTTATGATTGATGGCTGATATCATTTTACGAACCTGATGAAATTTTCCTTCTGTTAGGCTTATACTAAGCCATGTAAAAGGTATTTTATCAGTCATAATATAAGGCGAATTAAAATTAATTGGAAGATCAATTACAATATTTACATCACTAAGTGCAGTAGTGTATTTTTTACCCCCTTGAATAGTAAATTCAACTCCATTTCTCAAACGATTTAAATTCTCTTCGCTTACTATTTTATTTACAAGAACTAAATAGGTTCTTGTATGTGGCTGATCACCTTGAAATAATAGTCGGGTAACTCTTTTATTAGTAGTAAGTAATAGTAAACCTTCTGAATAATTATCTAGCCTCCCAATTGCGTGTGTTCCTTCTGGGAATGAATAATTCAAATCTCCTAATAATTTTACATCATGTGAACTAACAAATTGAGAAACCATATTGTATGGCTTGTTCAAAATAAAATAACGATGTTCTGTTGATTGCATTTTAATATTTATTCTATGCCTACACTTACTAAAGGAAACAATAAGTTTACGGTTGTACCCTCACCAATAATACTTTCTATTTCAATATCGCCGTTTTGCAAATTCATAAAGTCTTTACAAAGTGCAAGTCCCAATCCAATTCCTTTTTCATTATTTGTACCAAATGTAGAGTAGTTATTATCATCTTTGAATAATTTTGCTAAATTATCTTTACTAATTCCAACTCCGTCATCTTTGATAATGATAAAAGCGTTTCTTTTATTCCGCATCGTAGAAATTTTGATGGATCCTCCTTCTTTGGTAAACTTAATGGCATTTGAAACTATATTCCGAATAATAAAGGTTGTCATGTTTTCATCTGCCCAAACCAATTGATTGTGTAAATTAGTTGTAATTATTATTTTTTTGTTTTCAGCAGTTTGATTGAGAATATCTATGGTTGCAATGATACTTTTTGATAAATCAATTGGGGCTAATGTTGTTTGAATTTCTCTTGTTTGTGATCTTGACCATAATAGTAATCCGTCGAGCATTTCTACTACTTTTTTTACATGAAGATTTAAATTAGTAGATACAAAAGTAAATTCTGTTTCAGTAAAGCTATTGATGTTGTTTTTATAATAATCTAAAAAGCTGATGATGCTTGAGAGCGGAGCCCTCATATCATGCGATATGATTGAAAGGAATTTATCTTTTTGAGAATTTACTTTTTTTAAGATTTCCTGATTGGCTATTAATTCATTGTTCTTTTGCTGAAGTGTATTACTTTTATCTTGAATAATCTGAATACTCTTTTTAATTTTTCGAATAGCTAAATTAAAGTTCTTTGTTAGCTCTCCAATTTCGTCTTTTCTCAAAGGATTTATCAGCTTAGGATTAATATTTTCCTTAAACTGAATAGCAACTACATCTTTTACTGCTGCATTTAAGTTTATTATTGGATTGGTAATTTGTACTGCTAATGCATAGCTCATTAAGCCACCTATTACAAAAGTAGCTCCTATCAATCCCATAAATATCCAATTCAATTTAGCGATATCATTTTGATAAATTTCCTTAATCGTATCAATCGTAATTTGTACTTGTAAATTATTTTTTTTACTTTTTTCAATGAATTCATTACTAAGCCCTTCAAACTTAGAATTAGTGATACTTTTTTCTAATCTAACTACACGATTAAAATTTTTTTGATATTCTCTCAAAATTAATACACTGCTAGGGCTATTCTTATAAATTTTCATTGCAATTGATGCAATAGAGTCAAACTGAATTAAGGCAGTTTCATCTTTGTATAAAAGATAGTTAATTTCTTGTTGATGCAGTGTAGTTAAAAGTTCTTTACTAACCAATTTATTAGATGATAATTCATTTAAATAATTTTTTAAACTACCCATTAAACCCATATTCCCAAACCCTAATTGTTTAACAGAATCAACCATTTGCTTAAAAAGTTTATCAAGCTCATGAAAATTATTAGTGATGGTTAATATTTGTGTAGTTATTTGTTGCTTCTTGCTTAATTCATTACGATTTATTTGCTTGATATTTTCGTCTATTCGATTTAATAATTCAATGTATCTTCCTATTGATACACTATTTCCGGTTTTAAAGAAATCTTCATTATATCGTTCATTTATAAGGAAATCTTGTTTTGCAACAGTTTGTTCTTGGGCATTTATTCTTATTTGTTCTACTTTTTCAATGATGAATCCAATTTTTTCGCTTTTGTTATTTACACGTATTGTAATGTAAATAATTGATAGTGTAACTAATAAAATTGTAAAATGAGAAACAAATAACTTATTTCTAATACTTAAGTTCTGAAAAGGATTATTCGTCATTTCTTTTATAAACAGGTTGCATTTTGTGTACTATTAAAGCACAAGATACTTAGTTTTGCAGCATGCATTATGTTTCGGTAGAAGGGTTAACCAAGAGTTATGGCATTAATCCACTTTTCAGCAATATTTCATTCCATATTAATGAAGGCGATAAAATCGCCTTGATAGCTCGTAATGGTATTGGAAAATCAACCCTATTAAGAATTTTAACTGGCAAAGAAACTGCCGATTCAGGTAAAAGTTGGGTTAATAAAGATGTAACTGTAGCTCTTTTTGAGCAAGATCCGCGGTTTGAAGAAGGGAAATCAGTTATAGAAAATATTTTCGAGTTGAATCATCCAATCATTAATGCTATTAAAAAGTATGAAATAGCCATTGAGGAGGAAGATTTAGATGGAATTACTGAAGGAATTCAGTCGATGGATGACTTAAATGCTTGGGACTTTGAAACAAAAGTGCACCAGATTTTGGATAAATTGAATATTCATCATCTTAAAAATCCAGTAAAGGATTTAAGTGGTGGACAACGAAAAAGAGTGGCTCTTGCCAAAACATTAATTAGTATAGGATTCTCGCATCAACATACATTTTTAATGATGGATGAGCCTACTAATCATCTTGATGTTGAAATGATTGAGTGGCTCGAAAATTATATCAATCAAGAAAAAGTTACTTTGTTATTGGTAAGTCACGATCGCTATTTTTTAGATGCTGTATGTGATGAAATTTGGGAATTAGATAGAGAAAACTTGCATACATACAAAGGAGATTACGACCAATATATGGAACAAAAAGCTGCCCGCTTAGATAGCGAGCAGGCCAGCATTGATAAAGCAAAAAATACCTACAGAAAGGAACTTGAATGGATGCGAAAGCAGCCCAAAGCTAGAACTACCAAAAGTAAAAGTCGACAAGATAATTTTTATGAAGTAGAAGCTAGGGCAAAGCAAAAAATTGAAGATACCCAGTTGCAATTAGAAGTAAAAATGAGTAGGTTGGGAGGGAAAATTATAGAGATGAAAAAAGTGTATAAGTCTTATGGCGATTTACCAATTTTAAAAGGCTTTGATTACAATTTTAGTAAGGGAGAAAGAATTGGAATTATCGGCAAAAATGGGGTGGGGAAGTCCACATTCCTAAATATGCTGCAACAATTAGAATCGGTGGATA
>JAYTXG010000299.1:0-3703 GCA_043743375.1 Sphingobacteriia bacterium | reverse complement strand
GAAGAGCTTAGAGATTATAAAAAGAAAGACAGTCTAGAACAGGTTCGTAAAGATCCACGATATTTAGATTCATTAGATAAGAAAAGAAATAAAATTAGTATTGGAGGTATTTTATTAACTGGACAATCTTTTAGTAAGCAAAAGAGAAAAGAAAATTTAAGTTTCGATCCTATTATTAAAACCCTCAATTATAATACAGTTGAAGGTGGTGTAATTCAATTTACTCCTAAGTACAATAAACAATTTGAAGGACGAAAGTCATTGTTTATAACTCCTAATTTCAGGTATGGATTTGCTAACACACATTTTAATGCAAACCTTTTAATGAGCTATAATTTTGGCAAAAAGTATCTTCAATCAATTTCTGTATCAGGAGGAAGAAAAGTATATCAGTTTAATAATGCAGATCCTATTAGTGAACGAATTAATTCGTTGTACACTTTAATGGGTGAGTATAATTACTTCAAAATTTATGAAGCAAATTTTTTTAGAGTTGCCTATAATCAAGGAGTTGGAAACGGTATAAATGTAAGCGGTAGTTTTCAATTTCAAAATCGGCATTCATTAGATAACCTTGCTGATATGACCAGTTGGAAAGATTTTTCAGACAGGCAGTTTACCCCGAACTATCCAACAGAATTAACCAATACACAAATGGTTAACAATAAGGCATCTATACTTACACTTGGTTTAAACTGGAGGCCAGGTTCTAAGTATATAGAATACCCAAATAGAAAAGTAAATATTGGCTCTCGTTACCCTACAATAAATGCAAGTATTACTCAAGGAATTAAAGGATTGTTTGGGAGCGATGTAGATTACACTCGTTGGAGACTAAGTGTAAATGATGCGTTAAATCTTAAACTTTTTGGCAGATTTAATTATAATATAGTTGCTGGGGGTTTTATTAATGCTAACAAAACATTTATTCCAGATTACCAACATTTTTTAGGTAATCAAACTACTTTCGCATCAACATTTTTAAATAGTTTTCAATTAGCTTCTTATTACAGGTACAGCAATACCGCATCTTTTAATTCATCAGTTTTTGTTGAACACCATTTTAATGGGTTTATCACTAATAAAATTCCAGGTTTTAAAAAGCTTAATTGGTTTATTGTAACTGGAGCTAATGGATTGTATGTAGATAATGGAACAAACTACATTGAGTATTTTATTGGGCTCGAAAATATATTTAAAATAATTAGAGTTGATTTTGTTCAAGGATTTGAGCAAAGCGGGTTAAAGCCAAGTGGGTTTAGGATATCTGTACCATTTGCTCAATAATTAGTACTTTCACTTTGAATTTTGGTTGCCCTGCAAGCAACTCCCTTTTTAGATGGAACATAGGTAATGCTTATGTCTAAAATTTAATTATATGCCAGTTCTACATAATCGTATTTCAAATAATGAGCTCAAAGAGCTCATGCTACAAGAAAAATTCAGAAGAACTACTATTAGTTTTTACAATTATTTCCCCATTCAAAACCCTCAGCAATTCAGAGACGATTTATATAAGATATTCAATGAATTATTGATTTTTGGAAGAATATACATTGCTAAAGAAGGCATCAATGCCCAGCTAAGTGTACCAGATCATTTTTTGAGCGACTTTAAACAAGTAATTAATAAAATTGAAGCACTAAGTAATATTCGATTAAATATTGCTATTGAAGATTCAGAAGGGTTAAATAATGAGCTAAAACAGGGCAAGAGTTTTTGGGTATTGAAAATAAAAGTTCGCGATAAAATTGTTGCAGATGGAATTGAAGATCCAGCATTTTCAATGCAAATAAAGGGTAAATATGTAAATGCAACTCAAATGAATGAATTACTCAACAAACCCGATACTGTTGTGGTTGATATGCGCAATCATTATGAATTTGAAGTTGGGCATTTTAACAACGCGCTCGAAATTCCTTCGGATACTTTTAGAGAACAGTTGCCAATGGCAATAGAAATGCTCAAAGGAAAGGAAAACAAAAATATTATTATGTATTGCACTGGTGGCATCAGGTGCGAAAAAGCAAGTGCATACATGATGCATAAAGGATTTCAGCATGTTTTTCATTTAGAGGGAGGAATTATTCATTATGCAAATGAAATTAAAGCTCAAGGATTATCATCTAAATTTATTGGAAAAAACTTTGTGTTCGATGATAGATTAGGCGAGCGTATTACAAATGATATTATTGCTAATTGCCATCAGTGTGGAGACCCTTGTGATATGCATACTAATTGCAAAAATGATGGGTGCCATTTATTATTTATTCAATGTAAATCTTGTGCAGATAAAATGATTGGCTGTTGTAGTGTAGCATGTGTTGAAACTATTCACCTTCCTCAAGAACGGCAAGAAGCAATACGCAAAGGAATAGATAATGGGCAACATATTTTCAACAAAAGTATTGCAAGGCTTAGGCCAAGGTTACCTATGGTTTATAAAAATGAGGATGATTTATCTAATCAATAATTTCAAGTTTTTTTATTGATTTAATAATGTAGTTGTCGGTTTCAACTTCTGACAAGTTTTGCGGAATAAATTTTTTGCCAATTACTTTTTCATATAGTTCAATATATCGTTTACTAATAGTATTAACCCATTCATCAGACATTTCCGGAACTATTTGATTTTCTTTTCCCATAAAATTATTGGAGATCAACCATTCTCTTACAAATTCTTTACTCAATTGTTTCTGTCGTTCCCCATTTTTTTGACGATCTTCAAATCCATCAGCATAAAAATAACGTGATGAATCGGGTGTATGTATTTCATCCATTAAATAAATGGTGTTGCCAATTTTTCCGAATTCATATTTTGTATCTGCTAAAATCAGTCCCCTTTCATTAGCAATTAATTTTCCTCTTTCAAATAATTGCAAAGCAATTTTTTCTAATTCAATCCACTCGGCTGCAGTAGCCAAACCTTGAGAAATAATTTGTTCTTTTGAAATATCTTCATCATGACCTTCAGCAGCTTTAGTAGAAGGGGTGATAATGGGAGTAGGAAAAAAGTCGTTTTCTTTTAGGTTATTGGGCATTTTCGAGCCACATAAAATTCTTTCTCCAGATTGATAGGTTCTCCAAGCGTGCCCAACCAAATTGCCCCTTACTACCATTTCAATTTTAAAAGGATTACATCTCAATCCTAAAGCTACATTGGGCGCAGGTGTATTATTCAGCCAATTTGGACAAATATCTTCAGTTTTTTGGAGCATATAAGCTGCAATCTGATTCAAAACCTGTCCCTTGTAAGGGATTAATTTAGGAAGTATAACATCAAATGCAGAAATGCGGTCACTTGCAATCATCACGAGCCAATTTTGTTCTATATAAAACACATCTCTTACTTTCCCTTTATAAAATCCTGTTTGATGGGGGTACGATTTAATTGCCATTTGTCAAAATTAATGCCCTGTTTATACCAAAATTGAAAGAACTGTGTATACTTCTCCACATTTGCATAAGATATATTGAAAATTAAATTTTTGCAAGAACTTAACATATACTATTTTGCTTTATATTTCAAACTAAAATTGCCAATATGAGAAGATTATTAACCCATTTAAGTTTGTTTGTTTTTGCAACTGTGCTTAGTTTCTCAGCCATTGCACAACAATCAACCACAGTTTCGGGGAATGTAAAAAACGGAAAATCGAAAGAATTACTTTCTGCCGTTTCAGTATCAGTTAAAGGGGGATCT
>JAYTXG010000298.1:0-5158 GCA_043743375.1 Sphingobacteriia bacterium | reverse complement strand
TGAAGATGAAGTACATGAAGCAATTCGTAAAGCTTGTATCGATTTAAGTATTGTTCCGATGATGTGTGGTTCTTCTTTTAAAAACAAAGGAGTTCAAACTGCATTAGACGGAGTATGTCGTTATTTACCTTCTCCAGTTGATTTAGAAGATACGGTTGGTACTGATCCTGAAACTGGGGAGACTATAACTCGGAAGCCAAATGCGAAGGAGCCCTTTGCAGCATTGGCTTTTAAAATAATGACCGATCCTTTTGTTGGTCGCTTGGCTTTTTTCCGTTGCTACTCTGGTCACTTAGATGCTGGTTCTTATGTATTGAATGTAAGAAGCGGTAAAAAAGAACGTATTAGCCGTATAATGAAAATGTTTGCCAATAAACAAAATCCAATTGATTTTATTGAAGCAGGCGATATAGCTGCAGCTGTAGGATTTAAAGAAATAAAAACTGGAGATACATTGTGTGATGAAAATCATCCGATTACTTTAGAAAATATGTTTATTCCAGAACCAGTAATCGCAGTAGCTGTTGAGCCTAAAACTCAAGCAGACGTTGAAAAAATGGGAATGGCAATTGCTAAACTGGTTGAAGAAGATCCAACATTACGTGTAAATACAGATGAAGATACTGGTCAAACTATTTTACGAGGAATGGGTGAATTGCACTTAGAGATCATTATTGACCGTATGCGTAGAGAATTTAAAGTAGAAGTAAACCAAGGTGCTCCACAGGTTGCATTCAAAGAATGTTTTGGAATTACTGTTACACACCGTGAAGTGTTGAAAAAACAATCTGGCGGTAGGGGTAAATTCGCAGACATTCAATTTGATTTTGGACCAGCAGACGAAGAATGGATGAAAGAAAATGAGGGAAAACATTTCCAGTTTGTAAATGATATTCATGGTGGATCTGTTCCCAAGGAGTTTCATGCGGCTATTCAAAAAGGTTTTGAAACCTCAATGACTACGGGTATTTTGGCTGGTTACCCAGTTAATAATATGAAAGTAAGAATATTTGATGGCAGTTACCATGATGTGGATTCTGATGCAATGAGTTTTGAATTATGTGCCAAAGGCGGATATCGTGAAGCAGGCCGTAAAGCAAAACCAACATTACTTGAGCCTATTATGAAAGTAGAAGTATTAACTCCAGATCAATATATGGGCGATGTAACAGGCGATTTGAATAGAAGAAGAGGAATGTTAGAAGGAATGGACAGTCGTGCTAATTTACAAGTTATTAAGGCAAAAGTTCCATTGAGTGAAATGTTTGGTTATGTAACTCAACTACGTTCTTTAAGTTCTGGTCGCGCTACTTCTACCATGGAGTTTTCTCATTATTCTCCAGCACCAAATAATATTTCTGAGGAAGTAATTGCAAAGAGCAAGGGTAAAGTGAAAATTGAAGAGTAGGCACTCTTAAATAATAATAAGTAAATGCCCTTCCTTTTAAAAAAGGAGGGCATTTTTGCTTAAATAGTGCTTTGGGGTAAAAAAATATCAGTATTTGATGAAAATAGTTCAAAAAAAAGAATAAAAAACTTGTCCATTTAGTTACAGTGCCATACTTTTGCAACCCCAACGTAAAAATTGGTTCAACGCTATGTCTCAACGAATCAGAATCAAATTGCAATCATACGACCATAATCTAGTAGATAAATCTGCTGAAAAGATTGTTAAAACTGTACGTAGTACAGGTGCTGTAGTTACGGGTCCAATCCCTTTGCCAACACACAAAAGAATTTTTACTGTATTACGTTCACCATTTGTTAATAAAAAGAGTCGTGAGCAATTTCAGTTAGCTACGCACAAGCGTTTGCTAGATATTTACACTTCTTCTTCTAGAACAGTAGATGCGTTGAGTAAATTAGATTTGCCGTCTGGTGTAGAAGTTGAGATTAAAGCTTGATGAATATCTTAGGCCTTAAGGCATAGGTTAGTTCTTATAAATTTTTCATCTGCCAATCCCGCTGCAAGCGGAAGAAAGCAGCTCTGAGTAAACAAAAAATCACCTTCAAAACAAATTCAATTTGTTAGAAGTTGAAAAACATATAAACAGGCCCTTCGAGGTTTGTTTACTCTCGGTACTTCCTTTCTCGCAAAATGCGAGAAACAACGGAAAAGGTCGGTAGCAAACAAGGATTGAATTCCGCATCATCTGCGGAATGTCCTCACAACCATGCGGGGCATAAACCGCAAAAAGATGAAAGGAATTATTGGTAAAAAAATCGGGATGACCAGCATCTTCGCTGCCGATGGCAAGCAAACAGCTTGTACCATCATTGAAGCTGCTCCAAATACCGTTACACAAATTAAGACACAAGAAACTGACGGCTACTCTGCTGTTCAATTAGGATTCGGCGACAAGAAGGAAAAACATTCTATAAAGTCTGAATTAAATCACTTTGCAAAGGCACAAACTGCTGCTAAGAAATTTGTAAAAGAATTTCGCAACTATTCAATAGAAAATATTTTAGGGGAAACAGTAACCATCGAAATCTTCGCAGAAGGTGACGATGTTGAAGTTGTAGGTACTACTAAAGGTAAAGGATTCCAAGGTGTTGTAAAACGCCACGGGTTCTCTGGAGTAGGTGAAGCTTCTCATGGTCAGCACGATCGTCAACGCGCTCCAGGTTCTATAGGTGGATCTTCATATCCGGCTCGTGTTTTTAAAGGAATGAGAATGGCAGGTCGTATGGGTGGAAATCGTGTTAAGATGAAAGGTTTGAAAGTGATTAAAATATTTCCGGAAAAGAACTATATTCTGATCAGTGGTTCAGTGCCAGGTCATAACGGTTCAATCGTTTTAATCCAGAAATAAATCACCAGTTTAATAGAAAGATCATGCAAGTAGATGTATTAAATATAGAAGGACAGAAAACCGGTAGAACGGTTAAATTACCGCAAGATATTTTTGGTATTGAGCCAAACGATCACGTTATATATTTAGCTGTAAAGCAATATTTGGCTGCTCGCCGTACAGGTACACATAAAGTAAAAACTCGCGCTGAAGTGCAAGGTGCAAGCCGAAAACTGCATAAGCAAAAAGGTACTGGTGGTGCTCGTAAGGGAAATATTCGTAATCCGTTGTATAAAGGTGGTGGTACTATTTTTGGACCAAAACCTCACTCTTACGATTTCAAATTAAACCGTAAGGTAAAAGATTTAGCTAAAATTTCTGCTTTGAGTCACAAAGCAAAAGATAGTGCAATCATTATTGTAGAAGAAATCACAATGGATACACCTAAGACTAAGCAGTTGGTTGAAATTATGAGTAACCTAAAAGTGTCTGATAAAAAAGCACTAATTGTTTTACCAGAATATAATGATAACTTATACTTAAGCACACGTAATGTTCCTAATATTGCTAGCACTTTATTAGCAGATATTAACACTTACGATATTATGAATGCTGATGTATTAGTTATCACAGAAAATACTGCTAAAATCTTTGTTGAAGATTCAGCAGAAGTAGAAGCATAATTTAAGTAACGATTCAACAACAAAAAATGAGACAGTCTGAAATATTAATAAAGCCGATTTTAACTGAAAAAGCAAATGCTCAGCAAGAGTCTTTGAGAAGATACGCTTTTAAAGTAGATCGTAGAGCAAACAAATTAGAGATCAAAAAAGCAGTAGAAGATTTTTATGGTGTGAATGTGATAGATGTGAATACTGCGGTTGCTCCAGGAAAAAATAAATCTCGTCAAACAAAAGCTGGATTAGTACAGGGCATTAAATCTGCCTACAAGAAAGCCTTTGTTACTGTTGCAAATGGAGAATCAATTGATCTTTACGCAAATATTTAATTTATAGCCGCGAAGCTGAAAAATTCGCATTAAACAAATAAAAATGGCACTAAGAAAGTACAAACCAATTACAGCCGGAACAAGGTGGAGAATTGGAAATGCTTATGCTGAAATCACTACTAATAAACCGGAGAAGAGTTTGTTAGAGCCACAAAAAAACACTGCTGGACGAAACTTCCAAGGACGTAGAGTAAGTCGTTATATGGGAGGTGGTCATAAGCAGCACTATCGTATTATTGATTTCAAACGTAATAAAAGGGATATATCTGCCACAGTTGTATCAATTGAATACGATCCGAATCGTACAGCATTTATTGCTTTGTTGCAATACGCAGATGGCGAAAAAAGATACATCATAGCTCCACAAGGGCTTCAAGTAGGAGCAAATGTTATTGCTGGAGATCAAGTTGCTCCAGAGATAGGAAATGCATTGATTTTGAAAAATATGCCATTAGGTACTATGATTCACAACATTGAATTACAGCCTGGTCAGGGTGGTAAAATGGTACGAAGTGCTGGTGCTTCTGCTCAGTTAGCTAATAAGGAAGAAAAATACGGTGTATTAAAAATGCCTTCTGGCGAGTTGAGAAAAGTATTGATTAATTGTTATGCAACTGTTGGGGTAGTTTCTAATAGTGACCATAACCTTGAAACTGCTGGTAAGGCTGGTAAAAATCGTTGGAAAGGTATACGCCCTCGTGTTCGTGGTGTAGCCATGAATCCTGTAGATCACCCGATGGGTGGAGGTGAAGGTAAAGCTTCAGGTGGTCATCCGCGTAGTAGAACTGGTAAGTATGCCAAAGGTGAAAAAACTCGTACCAAAGGAAAGGGTAGCGATAAATTAATCATCCAACGCAGAGATGGTAAAAAATTGGCTAAGTAATTAGCAGGTAACTAAATAAATAATAGACCAGTAAACAAAAATAATTATGGGTCGTTCGATTAAAAAAGGTCCTTACGTAGACGCAAATTTAGAAGGTAAGATTGTTGCAATAAACGATGGCAAGGTGAAGAAGAATGTTATCAAAACTTGGAGTCGACGAAGCACAATCACTCCTGACTTTGTGGGACATACTTTTGCAGTGCATAACGGTAATAAGTTTATCCCAGTTTATGTAACAGAGTTCATGGTAGGTCATAAATTAGGTGAGTTTTCTCCTACTAGGAATTTCAGAGGACACGCAGGAACCAAAAAATAAACAATCAGGAATTTAACATCCTCAACCTGTAAAGATTTGAGGTGATCGATTCCAGATTTCAAACAAAAAAGAAATGGAAGCAGTAGCTAAACTGAACAATTATCCAACAGGTCCGCGTAAAATGCGTCTGTTAGCCGATGTGATCCGTGGAATGG
>JAYTXG010000297.1:0-3908 GCA_043743375.1 Sphingobacteriia bacterium | reverse complement strand
TAATTACTTTGATACTACCAAAGCAGAATATCAGGCTCGAAGAGATTTAATTGTTGCCAGATTAAATGCAATGGAAGGAGTATTTTGTCCCAATCCAGGGGGTGCTTTTTATGCAATAGCTAAATTACCAATTGATGATTCCGATAAATTTTGTCAATGGCTTTTAGAGGAATTTTCTTTTGAAAATCAAACCGTTATGTTGGCCCCTGCAACCGGATTTTATGGAACTCCTGGTTTAGGTAAACAGGAAGTTAGACTAGCCTATGTATTAAACCTAAATGACATTAAAAATGCCATGGATTGTTTAGCCAAGGCAATTAAAGTTTATCCAGGTAGAATTTAGATGGATTTAGTTACATTAATCATATTAAAATTAATTACATATTAAATATTTGTTATCAAATTAACAATTATTAATGTTTATTTTTAATTTTTATCAAATAAATTAATTTTTTAAATAAAAAAAAGCTATTTTTACATTATAAATTACAAATATAAAGAATCTCTTATAATGGCAAGCAATCGAAAAAAGCCCTTCGTTTCTACGAGGGGCTTTCTATTTTAAAAATATCCCCGATACAATTGAATAAATGAATGTGTTTGCCGTTATTATTCTTATGTTCATAGTTAACAATCGATATTCAATTAGATACTTACTTTTTTGGTTATTAAGTTCATTGATAGCCTCCACAAATATCAATGCTCAAAATTTTCATGCACTTCATGGATCATCTTACACAGGGGCAACAAGTATTTTTAATAATCCCGCTTCTTCTAATAACAGTTTACAAAAATGGGACATTACTATTTTCGCCTTTCAAATAAGTAATATCACCAACACAAACTATGCAAAAAATTTACAATTACCTTCATTCAGTAATTCCAGCATTCAACTGACCGAAGGAAATCAAAGCAGGTACAATCACCAATCTATTGACATGGATTTATTTAATGCGATGTATCAAATAGATAAAAAACAAACCATTACAGGAGGACTTCGATTAAGAATTTATAATCATCTTAAAACAAACGCTTTTGAAATGAATGATTCTACCAATAGCTTGAATCAGTTTCTTATTAATAATAGATCAACTCCTTTCATACAAGGTTTTGCAATTCATTCAGGATGGTTAGAAGGAAATTTTAATTATAGCAGGGTTATTAATGAATCTTCTAACGGCAGATTAAGTGGTGGTATTACTTTACAAATTCTAAAAAATGTTTCTGGGGCTTACACTAGAATAAATAGGTTTAGTTATTTAGAAACCAAAAATCCAACAGATACCAGCTATACTTTTACTGGTGGTTCTGGCTCTTTTGCTTATTCTGCTAATTATGATCAATTAAGTAACTACATATCATTGCAAGGCAACATCAACCAAATGATTAAAGCTGCTCCTAGTGGGCTTGGCCTGAGTTTTGGCTTAGAATATATTTTGTATAATAAAAATATAACAATAGGTGAAAATGAACCAAAACCTTATAATTGGAAAATTGGTTTGAGTATCATGGATATTGGGGCTAGCAAGTATAATACAAGTCCATATACTAGTCAGTTTAGCGACCCTAACACTTTAATTACAGATAGAGATTTAAGCAGAAAACTGAGAACTATTAATTCAGCAAAAGATTTAAGAGATTCCTTAGCAACTATATTTAATACAGTTACTGCACTTGCCAGTAATTTTTCAATTAATAGCCCCACTAGAATGATTATTAATATTGACCATGCATTAGGAAATCATTTTTTTGCCAACTTAAATTTGAGCATGAATTTTAGAAGCGCTTCTAATTTAAGTACATTAAATACAAGAGAATTGAGTCTGCTAACTGTAACTCCAAGGTGGGAAACCAATTTTTGGGGTGTATATTTTCCAATACAATATAATACGCAAGGCCAGTTTTGGATGGGTGCTGCATTTAAAGCTGGGCCATTGGTTGCAGGCATACATAATTTGGGAATTCTAAAAAAAGACCCACAATTGAATGGAGGAGGATACCTTATGCTAAGCATCCATCCATTCCACAAAAGAACATACTCAACTAGATTGGATTGCCTCTAATTAAATTTATTCGCCGCTTTGAATATTTCCGGCTTGTTTGCCTTTTTTCCCATCAACAATATCAAATGTTACTTTTTGGCCCTCTTTAAGAGATTTAAAACCACCCATATTGATTGCTGAAAAGTGAGCGAATAAATCTTCACCACCATCATCTGGTTTAATAAAACCAAATCCTTTTGCATCATTGAACCATTTTACTGTACCGGTAGACATAACTTTACTATTTAAGAACTAAATATACTGATTTTTTTTCTTTCATCGCAAAAAAGGCAAAAATTGAATCTAATGAATCACCTATTATCGTTTGGCCTAAAAGTAATAATTACACATTCGGCATTATTTATAGGCCATTTGTAGAATTCTTTATTGCTTATACTTATTTGTTTTTTCATCTGAAGTAATATCTGCATTACTTCGAATTTGAATTTGAACATTGGTGATCCACTCACTACAATTTTTTTGGAATAGATGCTCATTTACTTCATTAATTACGCGCATCACTTCATCATAAGTTCCTTCTAATTCAGTTGCAAAAGCCCTTACTTCATACTTAATACCAGATTGTTGAATGATGGGTATTGCTTCATCTACCCACTCATATGGATGTTTGTCTTGCGCCAATGGCAAAACTTGAATGGTGGCATTAACAATAAATTGGTGCATATAAATTAATATTTTTAATAACTAGAAAAAAATAAAAACCTAGTTAAGATTAGATTATATCAACAGTAGGTAAATTCTCCAAATCATTCAAATCTTTGTTTCTACCAGCTGCTTTTTTGGCATCAATCAAATGATTTAAGTGAATTACCCTTACTGGTAATTTTTCAATCATTTCAATAGTAGATAGTTCAAAGGCTGTTTTAAATAACAACCCTTTTACAGCGGTCATTACTTCAATTGCATAGGGGGGTTTACCAAAAGAAAAAACATCATATTGATCAGAAAAAAATTGATCCTTTTGAATTGCAGCAGCAGGAAGACCGAATTCTGTGATGGCCTCAAAAAGCTTTTCATAATTTTCTTCAGTCTTATTTACCCAAACATCCATATCTCCTGTAGATCGGCTATAACCTCTTATAATAACGGCATAACCTCCTACCAGCATATATTCCACAAGATGCTTGTTGAGCAACTCAATAAAGTCTTGAAAGTCTTCATTGAAAATTTGCATTAAGAAGGTCTTTTAAATGAAGTAAAAAGGGTTCTATCTACTTTTTTTTGGAGAAATTGTGGATCACGAAAACTCAGTTCAATCATTCTAGCAGCA
This sequence comes from Sphingobacteriia bacterium, assembly GCA_043743375.1. Lineage (GTDB taxonomy): Bacteria > Bacteroidota > Bacteroidia > Chitinophagales > Chitinophagaceae > Sediminibacterium. Next base: position 575 of record JAYTXG010000297.1, on the reverse strand, counting down.
GCTGATAGCTTTAATTCATTCGATTTATCGAACCAATATCTATAATCAATATTACCATCTTTACCCATATTACGCGATAAGAATACAGTAAGATCAATAAATTTTCGCATTTATATCTTTAGTGCAAGGTAATAAAAAAGATAGCTGTAATGATAGCCTTTTTATTGCAAAAATTAACCAGCCATACTTTTAGTGCTGTTACCAATAGTACTTTATGATAAATGTATGATCCAGCATTTTATGGAAATCGCAACTTATTCAGACTTTAGGCAAAGGATGAAATCCTTTTTGGATTCAATTATTGAAACATACAAGCCTCTTTTTATAAAAAAACCAGTATGAAGAATTGGTTGTAATATTTAAAGAAAATTACACAAGTTTAAAAGAACCCTTATACTTTTAGGCAGTTCTAATAATTCTACCAGCGTAAAAGAATCTATTAATCAATATGAGACTGGAAGAGTTAGTAAAGTTGGCTTTTGCTCTTCTGATCCCGCAGATAGTGGCGTTCATGTAGTTGCAGCAATTGTATTAGAAGAATTTTTACAATTTTAAAAAAATTAAGGCAATGATTT
>JAYTXG010000296.1:0-3694 GCA_043743375.1 Sphingobacteriia bacterium | reverse complement strand
AATTGTCATTTCTGAAATAGCCTTTTCAGAAACATTTTTTATAATAGAAACAAATTTAGATATATTTTTTATTTTGAAATAAATTGAAATTGGATCCATTTGAATTTACAACTACAAAATAAAAATTTTTCTATTTAATTTACAGCTTTTTGAATAAAAATTTTAATTTACTTTATACTAATGTTTTTTCAAGTACTTTTGAAATTTCCGAAACCAAGAAAATTTCTTTGGTTTAATGTTAATATAAGTTGCAGGACCGTTGTAATTCAAAATATAAAACCATTTTCCTCCCCAATATGTTTTTATAAGATTACCTGTAAAAATTAAAATTTCATGAATAATATAAAGTAAATCTAAAATTAAATACATAAAATTTTTATTTATTTAATTTTTTAGAGCACAATATATTTTTAATTTTTAATTTAATTAATTTGAAATCTCAAGATTCTTGTAATTTGCAATAAAACTGGATGACCTTTTTCGAGATGGTCAATTAATTGTACCATTGTTTTAAAGTTTCTTTTACAATACTTGCAATTCCAATTCATACCTGTTTTAATTTAATTTACTTTGGAAATTCAATTTTCGGTTAATAAAAAAGACATTTTCTGTTAATAAAAAAGACATTTTCTGTTAATAAAAAAGATAATTTATTGTTAATAAATCTAATTTTTGAATTTTTAAATTCAAATAAAAATCTAGTTTTTCTAATAATTTAGATTCTCTTTCAAGTTTACTAGTTTTTTTAGAATCTGGATTGTATCTAATAAAGGTAACTGGAAGTCCTAAAATTTTCTGAATTGCTTCCATCCTATTGTAATCACATGTATTTGCAGTTCCACGATGTTTAAATTCATCTACTTCTATAATAACGTAATGAAAACCACAGTCAAACAAGAAATCTGGTCGATAACTTTTACAAACTGTTTTATCTAAAGCAATTGTTTTGTCCTGAATAAAAGTATAGTTATTCTTTTCCAGTAATTTCTTTATTTCATTTTCTTTGGTTTTATGATTACGATCTGGATTACAGTACCCACAAAGAGTTTGATTTTCTTTAGAAACACGATATCTTAGACCACAAGAATCGCAATTATAATGTGAGTGGTTCAAATCAATCATTTCTTTTTTTGCATGCGATAAGCAATATAAAGGTGTTTTTTCCGTTATAAAATTATAACTTGCTCTTTTATCACATAAATCATATATGCATTTTTTATTAATAATATCCATCATTCCTTGCAACTTATGTATTTTACAGTATATAGGGGATATTTCATTTTCAAAATTAAAAACAGGTTGTTTATTGCAATTTTCATTTAAACATATTTTTGAAATGATATTTACCATGCTATTTAATTTATGTTTATAGCAATATAACCTTTTATTTTCATTTTCAAAATTAAAACTTGGTAAAACATTACATCCATCTTCAATACATTTATTATTTTTAATATCAATCATCCCTTCAATGCTACAATTTTTACAATATATAGCTATTATTTCATTTTCAAAATTAAAAACAGGTTGTTTATCATTACATTTTAAGCATTTTTTTGAAACGATATTTACCATATTATGCAAAGAATGCCTTTTACAATAAATTGGTATTTTTTCATTTTCAAAATTAAATGAAGGGCATGTATCACAATTTTCATTTAAACATTTTTTATCAACAACATTTACCATATTTTTTAATGCATGTTTTTTACAATAAATGCCTATTTTTTCTGATATAAAATTAAATATTGGCTGAATATTGCAATTTTGAAATGAACATTTTTTTGATATTATATTTTTCATACCATTTAAAGAATGCTTTTTACAATAAATTGGTATTTTTTCATTTTCAAAATTAAATGAAGGGCATGTATCACAATTTTCATTTGAACATTTTCTTTTTTCAGCATTATTCATATTCATAGTAGAACATTTTTTACAATATTGTGGTTTTTCTCCAGGCAATCCAAGACTAGCTCTTTTTTTACCACAATTAATGCACATTTTATGAAGTACATCTACCATTTCTGGTATCTTGCAATTAGAGCAAAATTCTGCTTTAAGACCTTTAAAGTTAAAACAAGCATTTTTAACTTTACATACTTCAAAATTTTTACATTTCATTTTCGATGTTTGAAAATTATAAATCGATTTATTTAGTATTTATTTTTTTCTCATGTAAATATAATTTACATTAAATGTCTGTTATCACACCTCCAGTAGTACCTCTTAATATGACCCTAAATGGGGACATCCAATTAAGTAATTCAGGAAACGCAGATTTAGGAACAGGATCTATTTATTTAACTGATGCAGCAAGTAATTTATTTGTTAATGGATCTACCAATTTACAAACAACTTTAATTACAACTAATAATGGTGCCTTTAATCTTACTGGTACTAATGGAGTTACATGGACTCCTACAGGTGCAATTTCTTTTACAAGCGCTACAACAGGAAATTTATATACCACTTCAGTTGGTACTATAACACTTTCGAGTTCAAACGCTACTGGACAAACTATAGTTAGTTCAGCAGGTGCTGGTCCTAGCAGTGTTCTACTGAATGCAACAAATACTTCAAGTGGACAGATAAGTTTAACTTCAGCAGGTACTAGTACCTCTGTCCCAGCTATTAATTTACTAGCTTCTGGAGCTACTGGAAGTGGTATTTTAATAAGTAGTGCAAGTGGAACTACTACAACTAAATCTATAACTTTAACAGCTACAGATACTACAAACGGGACTGTACTTATTTCAAGTTCTGGTAATTTTGCAGCCAGTAACCCTGCTATTACAATTTCTAGTTCAAATACTACAAGTGGCCAAATTTTGATTACTTCAGCTAGTAATTCTACAGCTACACAAGCAATTGTTATTTCTGGTACAAGTTCTACAGGTGCTGGGATTAGTATCACTTCAGCAGGCCCAGGTGTTTCAAGTTCTAGTATCAATATTTCAGCTTCAAACGCAACAAGTGGAGCTGTAACTGTGTCAGCTGCTGGAACAGCTTCTACAGCTTTAGCTTTGACTGCTTCAGCTGGAGGAATTGCAGCAACTGCAGTAGGTCTTATTAATATTACAACTACAAGTACAGGTTCTGGTATTACAATTGCTACTGGTACTGCAGGTGTTCCAGTTGTTATAGGTACTAGTACAAGTTTAACTACTATTGCTGGTAATTTATTAGTTCAAGGTACTACAACACAAACACAATCTACTAATGTATTAATTTATGATAATGTTATAACCGTAAATGCAGGTCCAGGAAGTATAGGTTTAGATGGTGGTTTTGCAGTTAGAAGAACTCAAAATACTTCTGCTACCATAGTTGGTGACGTAGTAACTAATCCTAACCCAATCCAGGAAAGTGGTAGTTTCCAATCTGGTAGTACTACCAGTGCTGTTAAATTGGCCGCATATGCAAGTTCTACTACAGATTTTTATAAAGGTTGGTGGGTAACTATAACTAGTGGAACTGGTATTAATCAAGTTCGTAGAATTAAATCTTATGATGGAACTACTAAAATTGCAACATTGTATGTTGCTGCAGATAATACTACTACTCCTTACTTTAATGACGGTTTAGTGCTTGTTACAGCCCCAGCTGCAGCAGATACTTATCAACTCTTTGGAGAATCTTATATGACAGTAACTTACAATGAATCTGGAGATACATTTCAATATGTCAGTAG
>JAYTXG010000295.1:0-3709 GCA_043743375.1 Sphingobacteriia bacterium | reverse complement strand
TTTTACTACTTTAATAATTTCTTTTTTTGTACCAAATAATTTTTCAAAATCTTGACGATAAGAGATACTAGCACCTTGTCTATTTATTCTTCCATAACTTAAGCCACTTATATCTAAGCTGTTTTTACTAAAAACAATAGCTCTTAATTTTCTATCTTTTGTTAATATAAATTCAATAGATACATCCGGTAACCATTGAAGGTTTCCACTTTGCACCGATGAACTAGCTCCTGTATTAAAATCTAAATCGCCTCCAAATGTTACAATCACATTATTATTGAAATATGCTTTGTCTATTTTAACATTCACCCTTGTCCTGTCGAGCCTATTGTTACTTGCTTGTAATTCATTTCCACTAGTTCCTATAACATTAGAACTACTATAAAGTGTAGCACCCAAATCAAATCGAAGACTTTTGTCTTTAGTTATTTTATATAATAATCCCGAAATTGCTTTGTTAACTTCTTTAGTTAGTAATTGCGATACAGTATTAAATCCTATTGAACTGATTGAATAAGGGTTTACTCCAGATGAAGTACCACCTGTTTGCCCTGTTGGGGCGAAGGATCCAAAAACTATTAAAAATGAAACTTGTTTCAACATTTCATTTTCGTCTCTTTCTATTTTTGTTAGAAACGAAGCAAATTCATTATCGTTTTTTATTGGACTGTATTGAGGGAAATCTAGTTTAAATTTAATATCTGGTTTACTTAGCTCATTTCTTAACGAAGCAATTACATATACATCACCCCGATATCCTTTTACAGAACCACTAAAAGAATTATTTCCAATTAAATCGGCTACAGAAACTCTTTCTGCTGTGTATTGTGCATCAATATGTAGTTGAGCTTTGTATGGGTCACCATTCCATTCAATATAATTATTAGCATTAGGAAGAAGTTCAAATGGTTTTTTTAATAAAGATTGAAAGTTAAAATCGTATTTACCGCTTTCAATATTATATCTTCCTTTTATAGTTAATGGCTCAGATGTACCAGCTTTTATTCTCAGTCTGCCGTTTCCTATTGCTTTAATAATATCACCTGTAAGATCATCAAGAATTACATCTATAGCCACTTCATTATTTACAGTAATATCAAGATCAACCAATAAATTAAAATTGCTTTTTGGTTTGTCTTCTGTCATCTCTGTACCGTATTGTTTAAAAACAATAAAGTCTGCCGCACCACTTTCTTTGCTAACTGAGTTTGGAAGTACAATATGTGAACTGTCATTTGATTCTGCTACAATGGTCATTTTACAAGCCGATTCTGGCCCTTTAAAACTTAAACTGGCTTTACCAATAGCCTTGCCATAAAACTGTTCATTATCTACTGCTTTTGTATCAATTAATAATAATTTTTCTGTGGACAGGTCAAAATCAAAAGTCATTTTTTTAAACTGCTGTTCATATAATTTGCCTGATACAATTCCGGTATTCTTGTATTTATCTTTTATAGTAAATTTTCCAAAGTCAATACCATCATTTTCGAATTTAATAAGGGCTGAATCTATCGTATAATATACCTGAGTATAGTTTACTTTCATTCCACCATTGGTTAATTTGATGGCTCCTTTTAGGTTTGGAGAATTTAGATCACCGCTAATCGTTAAATTGCCAGTTGCTTCACCTTTAAGATTGGTAAATAAACTCGATAGAAATTGTTCTACAATTCCTATCTGAGATTTTTTTAAATCGATTGTGGTAGTAAATGAATTTCCTGTAGTGTCTTTTACATTGTAAGATCCTTCTGCAGAAAAATTATATCCTTCATTGGGTGATGTAATTTTAAAGGGAATTAATCCTGTGCTGTTGTTGTAATTGGCATTAATTTTTACTAATCCTATCGAGTCTTTGTCTAATCTAAATTCTTCAACTCGCAAATCTGCACTAGCAGTTAAGTTCTTTAGAATATCATTCAACTTTATTGTTCCTGAAGCAACTCCTTCGAGTCGTTGTTCTTTGATAAATAAAGAAGTAATATCACCAAGAATAATATTTCGTAGATTTATATCTATAGAAGTAGTGTTTTTAATTCCTTTTTCATTTTCGCCTTGTTCTATTGATATCTCTTGAAATCCTTGTGTGAAAGCTATATTATTAACTAAAATTTGATCTTTTCTAAACTCTAATTCCCCCAATTTCTCTAAAGTCCATTCTTTTTCATTCAATACAAATGATGATTTACGAAATTTAATTCTTACTCCATTTTCTAAAGTGTAAACGTCTGCAAATAATTCTGCACTATTTTGGTTATTAAGTGTTTTGGTTTTAATTGAAACAATAGAATGATCTTTTTGAGCAGCAATTTTAATTATTGAATTAGGGAATTTTAAACTATCACCAATTTCTACAGAACTGATATTCGTAGATGCTATCAAGGAATCAAAATTACCTTTTCCAATTAATGAAAGTCCAACCAATGAATTTTTTTTATACCTAACATACGGAATAAACGCTTCTGTACTTAGTAAATTATTTTTTGTATCTACTAATCCTTTGATACTAACATCATTAAAGCCACTAATGGTTTTATCAAATAATTTTATGTAAGGCTCAAAATACTGTGTGTTAACAGTAAAAGTAAATTGCTGGTTTTTTGGTGTTTCTTTAAGTGGTTTGATGTATGCTGGATAATAATTGTAGAGAAATGCTTGGAAACTAGTTGGCAAATCAAGAATTCTGAACTTACCAGTAATAGTGCTATTAAAATCATTACTTCCAACATGAAGTGTTTTGATAGAATCTTTATAAGTAGATGTTACATTTAAAGAATCAAAACGTACTTCAGCAGTTTCACTTTTTACTATTGCGTTTAAAAACTTTGCATTTCCAGTAAATTGATCAATATTTTTTCCGGTAAAATTTACATCCAACAAACCAATAATTTCAATTTTTTCTTTAGTAAAGTTTAAGGCTTTTAAATTTGATTTGGAAAGATCTCCAACAAAATTAAATAGTGGCAGAACTTTGCTAAAATCAATTTCTGCATTTGAAGTGAATGCAATATTTGGGTCATTAATTTTTAGCTCACCATTAAAATACTTTTTTTGAATTGTTCCATTGGTTACAATGTTTACATATTTATAATTGTTGTATTCAACTGAAGAAATCACGCCATCAAATTTTGTTTTAAGTTTTTCCAATTTAAAACTGCTGCCAGAAATATCTCCACTAAAATTAATCATTCCCAATTCGTTTATCGCAAGGAATTTTCCTATATTAAAATTATTTGATTGAAGATTTCCATTATAAACTGGTTCTTCATTTTTTGGAAATTTCATACTAATATTAGTAGACAATCCACCTAATTTACTAGAAATTATACCTGAAGTTTTAAAGTCATTAATTGTACCATTAAAATTACCTCTGTATAAAATTTGACCTAAAGCTGTTAAATCTGGGTTGGTAAAATCTTTAATTGCTGGAATAAATAAACCTAGGTCGAATGAATTGGTGATGATGGTTCCATTATTAAAACCAATCAATGTTTTGTCTATATTCGGTAAGCCTTTCATGCTTAAATTGCCACTTGCAGTAGTTGTTGTTCCAATATTTGTTCTAAAGTTTTTTACTTTAAAATTGGCAACTGACCCAAAAAAATTACCAGATATAGTTGCTTCCTTTTTCCATGATTTTAATTCTGGTGCGAAATAGGCTAAATCATCACTATGAATTTTTGAATTTGAAAATCTAGCATCCATTATT
>JAYTXG010000294.1:0-1783 GCA_043743375.1 Sphingobacteriia bacterium | reverse complement strand
TCTACCAAAAAACTACCATCAGCCCGTTCTATTATTTCGTAGTCTTCGTCTTCTTCTTGTGGTATATCTCCTACAATTGCTTCAAGAATATCATTTAAAGTCATCAAACCTTGCACAGATCCATATTCATCAACAATAAAACATTGATGAATTTTAGTTCGCTTAAATTTCTCTAATACTTGGTATGCACTGTTATTTTCGGGTACATACATTGCTTCTTTCATAACAGAAAATACAGTTGCATTAGCATCGCCAGAAAAAAGGTCTTTAATGGATACCACTCCTTTTATATGATCAATATCATCTTCACAAACCGGATAAACTGAATGAATCATGTCCTTCAACGCTACTCTTATTTCATGAATTTTTTTGCTTCCTTCAATCCATTCTATATCGGTTCGATGCGTCATTAAAGAAGTAATATTTCTATCACTTAAATGAAATACTCTTTCAATAATTTCTTGTTCAGCTTCTTCGATAGTTCCTTGTTCGGTTCCTTCACTAATTATGGCTTTGATTTCTTCTTCAGTAACTTGACTATCACTGGTTTTGATATTCATTAATCGCACAATTAAATGAGTTGATTTAGTCAATAACCAAATGATTGGAAATGTAAGCCAACTTAAAAAACGCATGGGGCCTGCAACCGATTTTGCAATTCCTTCCGGATTACTTAGGCCAATTCGCTTTGGAACCAATTCTCCTAGCACTAAAGAGAGATAAGTAATAATAATAACAATAATGATAGTAGCAATTGGACTGCTGTATTTTGCAATAACATTAAACTGATTTAGCCAATCAGTTAATGGAATTTTAAACCTTTCTCCAGAAAAAATACCAGTTAATATTCCAATTAAAGTAATTCCAATTTGTACTGTAGATAAAAATGTATCTGGATGATTTGCAAGTTTCAATGCTTTCGAAGCATCTTCATCTCCTTTGGCAGCTTGTGCTTCCAATCTTGGCTTTCGTGCTGATACAAGGGCAATTTCGGCCATAGAAAATAAGCCATTTAGGATCACCAAAAAAAGTATTATTAAAACCTCTGTCATTCTTGTAAAAATACATAAAATTAGTTACTTGAAGGTTTGCCATCAAGATCAATAATGATATACTTCGGCATTTCTGTATTTCGGGTAGCAGGGTTTAAAAAAACTGTAGTTAATAAGGATACAGCAAAATGATTGCCTTCATGGATAATTTTACTCTGCGGAAATAGCCGATTAATAACTGTAGCACTGTCTTTATTGGTAATGATAATTTGACTACCATTTAAATCTTTGGCTTTTGAAATGTTATCAAAAACATGCTTCCCATAAAAATGTAAGGCATTACTATTGGAAATACCATATTGAAAAATTGTGTTTTTATTTAGTTGATGAGAATTAATAAAATCTGCTGCATCATTACCCATTTGATACTTCAGCAAATTGGGATAAAAAGCAGTATGTAAAAAAATATTTACTCCTATGATTGTAAAAAATGCCGAATGAATAATTGAGGGTAATACCCATTTTTTAAAAAACAAAATCCATAAAAAAATAATTAATCCGCATATTGATAGTACAATTAATATGATGGGGATTTCTTTAAAAGGAACCCACATCAATCCAATTATTGCTAACCACAATATGATGAAAATTATTGTATGAAATAAGAACATTGGTTTTCGCCAAACAAGTAATTTATCCGTAAAAAATATACCATGTAATATCCTAGCAGTTGTTATTGCAGCTAATGGAAATACAACAAAAATATAATGAGGCAGTTGTGCTTGGCTCTT
>JAYTXG010000293.1:0-7870 GCA_043743375.1 Sphingobacteriia bacterium | reverse complement strand
ATTTTTTATGACGATGATAAGCGCATAGTTCATGCTGTTTGTTAGTTATAATTATGTAGAAATAATGTCCAATCGTATTTTTTAAAACTAATTTTTACATCTTTGTCAACATTAATAATTTGGTATTTTTTTAGCATCTTTTTAATACCCTTTTTGCCTCCAAAATCTCCACGGAACCAATCCATCATTTTAGGTAGAAAAATAGAACTTGATTTTTCATCGTAAATTGTTTCAGTATTCAAATAGTTTTTGGTAGCAAGCTCCAACTGCATATCAATTTTTGCAGGATCATAATAAGCTATTGGCGGACAGCTTTTGGCGCCACAATTCAATGCAAAATGAATCCTGTTATCGAGATCTGCCACCCTGAATTTTTTTTCAAAATCAGTAGGAAAAAATTTCTTGAGGTACCCAAAACTCCACTTAATTGTTGACCTTCGTAAAATACCATGTTCAATATCATCAAGACTTAGTTGCTTCCCTGCAATAATAATTTGTTGGAGAGAAAAAAACGAATTCCTATTTTTATATTTTTCGGGATTTTCTGTAAGCAGTTTTTGTACAAACGCATTATAAATATTTAGCCAGAATGCTATTTTCTTGGCGTCGATTGATAATTGTTCTTGAAGAATTTTCTCATCAGCACTTGCAAGAATTTCAATGAAAGCATCACTACTATCCTTTGTACGAACTGCATACAATAGTTGCTGTGAAACGCTTATATAATTTGTGTTAATAATCATAACATTACTTTGCTTAAAATTGAATGGTATAAATATTAAGTAAAAAAAATATATTACCGCTATTGCATTGTTCATAAAGATGCTATTACCTGATAAAACAACCTACTCAATTTTTCATCTGCTTTGCCGGCCGCTTCAATAATCTCTGCTATGTTTACTGGTTTCAAATTATCAGGATCACATTTATCTGTTATAACAGAAACTGCTGTGCATGGCAACTGCATGTGATTGGCAGCAATAACTTCCGGCACGGTTGACATACCCACCAAATCTGCTCCAATAATTTTTAGGTAACGATATTCCGCTTTTGTTTCTAGGTTAGGGCCATTAACGGCTGCATAAACACCTTTCTTTAAATCAATATTTAATTCACCTGCCTTTTGTTGCAGGAGGTTTTTTAAATGTAGATCGTAAGGTTCGCTCATATCAGGAAAACGGGGGCCTAATTCATCAAAATTTTTTCCTGTTAGCGGATTACCCAATTGCAAATTAATATGATCATCTATCAAAACAAGATCTCCTTTCTTAAAATTAAGATTGATACCACCTGCTGCATTAGAAAGAAAAAGTTTTTGTATGCCAAGTAATTTCATTACGCATATAGGAAAAACAATCTGTTGCATAGTATAGCCTTCATAAGCATGAAGACGTCCCTGCATTACAATAATATTTTTGTTAGCCATCGTTCCATATACCAGATTACCTTTATGAAATTCTACGGTAGATACAGGAAAATTGGGTATATCTGCATAAGGAATGGAATGTTTTACGTCTATGTAATCCAATAGTTTATGTAAACCCGTACCTAACACAATGCCCACCTCGGGTTGTTTAATTCCCTGTTCAATCAAATAATCCTTGGCTTCAAAAAAATCATTCATATACTTTTCATTTAAACAACAGCACCGCCACAGCTAGAACCGGCACCTGCAGTGCAACCATAGCAATGTTGCCCTATAATAATTTCTCTTTCATTTAAAACTTCGCTATTAAATTCGTTGATATGCCTGCTATTACTATTTACTTTTAATTCTAGCATCTGGTTAAAATCGCAATCGTATAAGTAACCATCCCATCCAACAGAAATAGTATTTCTGCACATTACATTTGCTGCGGCAACAGGATTGTATGCATTTACCAGTTTTTCCATATAAGTTTCATAATTACCACTCGTTAATAAATAATCGAGGTAGCGGCTTATGGGCATATTTGTAATGGTAAATAAATTGTTGAATTTAATACCGTATCGCTGCATTAATGCTTGCTTATATTCTTTTTCTAAGGATTGTTGAGAAGGCGGCAAAAATGCACCGGCAGGGTTATAAACAAGATTTAAAATTAAGCCAGTATTTTCCTTACCATAACCAACTTCATTGAGCATTTGAAGTGCTTTAATACTTTCTTCAAAAACACCATTACCCCGCTGCCGGTCTGTTCTATCCTGTGTATAAAAAGGAAGTGAAGAAGCCACTTCTATTTTATGAAGTTTATAAAACGCTGGAAGGTCATAGTATTTTTTATTTGCCAGAATAATAGTCAGGTTGCATCGAACTATAACATGCCTATCTAGTTTTTTTATTTCTTCAACAAACCATCTGAAGTTTGGGTTCATTTCTGGTGCTCCGCCGGTTAAATCAACTGTTTTTAGCAGTGGGTTATTTTTTATAACTTCAATACATTGCTGCATAGTTTCTTTGGTCATTATCTCTTTCCGATCCGGACCAGCATCTACATGGCAGTGTTTGCATGTTTGATTGCACATCTTACCAGTATTTACCTGAAAGATTTCTATTTGAGTTGGCTTTAGAGGATATAAATTAGACAGCTCCAGTTTTTGCTGAAAAGGAACCAATGCAAAGTCTCCCGATAAGCCATGTTCAATAATTTCTATTTGTTCATGGGCATTGGCAAGGGAACTATTTTGTGCTTTTAATGACTTCATAATTACATAGCAATTTCTTTCACCTTATTCATCATTTGCACGCCATGCACTAATGAAGCACCGCCACGGATGGCACATGCTACATGCACTGCTTCCATCATTTGGCCTTCGCTCCATCCTTTTTCGAATGCATCGCTGCTATAAGCATCAATACAATAAGGGCATTGCACTGCATGAGCAACTGCTAAAGCAATTAAGGATTTTTCTCTTGCCGTTAATTCACTGTCTTTAAAAACATCACCATAATAGGAAAAAAACTTTTCTCCCAATTCTTTCTGAAAGTCTGCAATGTTTCCAAACTTCGGTAGGTCTTTTGAGTTGTAATAGTGCTCGCTCATTTTTTAATTTTTTAAGGTATCAATTTTTTATACTTACCATATATGGGTTGTCCTGCAAAAACATTGTTCACAGTTTTTCCATTCCTCAGCATGAACACACCGTTTATAATTACATACTCAATGCCTTCTGAAAATGAAGGTCCATTTTCAAATGTTCCTTTATCAATTATTGTTGTGGGATTGAAAATAGTAATATCAGCGTCAGCCCCGATTTGAATTCTTCCTTTGAACCTCATCATCGGTGCAATATTTTCCAGTCTTTTAGCAGGTAGCAAAGTCATTTTTTCAATAGCGGTCATAAGATCAATCACTTTTTCTTCTCTTACATATTTGCCTAATACTCTTGAGAAAGTTCCCCCTGTTCTTGGATGTGCTAATTTTGCAAAGGGCATCCCGTCTGATGCAATAATAACACCAGGTGCTGCAATTCCGGTTCTTATCCATTCAGGTTTCATCACATGTAATATTACTGTTCCTCCCGTTTTACGATAGGTATCAAATGTTTCCTTAGTAAGGCGTTCGCCAGTTGCAACCCATTGCAGGCCTTCATAACTAATACCTAACCTATCCTGCCATCCGTTAGAGAACATTGCACTTTGTAAACTTGTAGATGCTGCGGTATAAGGATAAAGTTCGGTTGTAATATCAATTCCTCGTTTTTGTGCGGCATTCAACATATCTAAGCCTAGCTGAATATTACCCAATGCCATACTGTTAATATGTACAATATGCAATGGTGCATTAGTGAGCGAAGCATCAGCAATTACTTCCTGTATTGAAATAATGTCGGGATTTCTTACATGAGTGAAAACTAATACATTCAGTTCGCCAGCCAATTGAAACACCTTGTACATTTCTTTTGGATTTGTTTTGGGCAAATAGCCGATAGGAACTCCTATACCAATTCCACCTTCTCCTAAAGAAGATTTAATGTTATCAAGTGTTTTGTTCATTTCTTCTGTAGTAAGCTGCTCTATTGCAGCAGGAAGAATAGCATTTTCCAGATTATCGATTGATGATTCCCCTTTTATGCCTGTTTCAATCAATTTACTTACAGCATCTTTATATTTTTCTATTGCTTTGAACCGTTCGTAAGGCCAACATACACTGGCCCCATAGTTTATTAATGCTTTTGATTGCCTTGCTGCATACCACTCTTTAAGGTTCTCAATTCCCCATTCCAATTCCAGTGCAGTAGTAAGCCCATCATGTAATTGATACTCTTGCTCTATGTTGGTTCTACCATGTACATGCAAATCAATAAAACCTGGAGCAACCACTAAACCTGATACATTAATAGTTTGTTTTCCTTTCAATGGTTCTGAGGAAATCTGTACAATTCGATTATTTACAATGCCCACATTTTTTATTGCATCAAGTTTAGTTTCTGGATCTATAACTCGTCCACCTGTCAATACAATGTCATATTCAATATTTGATTGTGCAATTGCAAAATTGCAAAAGCAGATTGTTAAGGTATAAAAGAAAAAAAATGATTTAAATAATCTTATCATAATGAATTGTTTTTAGAGTAGTTGAAGTCTCGCTAAAATTGCCACTAAAACAATAAGAAAAGTATCCACCAGCTTCTTGTTTATTTTTATTTGTTTTATTGATTTGTTATACACCTTTCAACTACTGTTTTTGCTTCTAGTTATTGGTGTTTCTTAAAAATACTGATTTATTTTATACAACTAGCTTCATTTTTTGTTATTTATTATAGTTAAATCAAAAGTATTGCTCCTCCATCCTAAGACGGCCAACTTTTTTACCAATAAAAACACCTTTCCAGTTTTATTTATCCATCATCTACCTTTTTCTATGGCTGGCACACCACTTGTAATTCCATGGTATTCTTTTGGCAACACTAAAAGCCCCAGCATACATACATGCTAGGGCTTCCTTATTTATTTTAAATACCGAAAGATTTAACGGGCTTGCAGCTATAAGTCATAATGTTGTACGCTGCTTTATTTGTCAAGAAACCAAACAATTTTATTTATCAGCGAAATTCTTTTATTCGTAAAGGAATGATCTGTTTGCCAAATATTATACTCAAAGTAAACAGGATTTAAATTTTGGATAGTTTCGGCAATTTTTTTATTCCTATCGTGCTCATCAAGCATCATAATTTGTTTTTCTTTTAACGAGGTTAAGTTTTTTTCAAGGCTATAGTATTCATCTCTTTCCATTATTGGCTTAAATCTATCATTGAGAGATCCATTTAATACAAAATATTTACCCAGTGTATCTACGTTCACATTATAAGCGTTTAGCTCTGTCCCGGTAAGCTGCCTTGTGTACTGATTGTATATATCCCATGCTGACAATATAAAAGCCTTCTTTATTTGTGGCAATTGCTGAATTGCTTTTAAGCCTATCCATCCTCCCATACTATGTCCAAAGAGTATAATATTTGAAGTGTCGATTTTTAATGAGTCTTGATACTTGTTACAAAATGCAACAACGTTAACTACATCCTCTACACAATTTTTAAAACTGAATTTCCCCTGACTTCCCCATGAACCTCTGTAATCAAAATAAATCACATTCCATCCATGTGCTCTAACTACTGATGCAATATCTAGATTGCGTTCATTGCCGGGATAGCCATGTAAAAGCAATAAAGTGGGATGCTTTTCACTTCCATTTGGTCTATAAAGGAGTCCTGATAAAAGAGCATTTTTTGACGGAATAAACAATTCTGTAGAACCTGCCGGTGCGCCTTCGTCCCACAAGACATCTTTTAATACGATACTGTCTGATTGTGCAAAAACGGAAGTTCTTATAAAAAGAGTTACTAAAAATAGAGTCTTACTAACAAATCTGGTCATGCTAATGTTTTAAAGTGGTTGTATTATCCCCCTAATTCTTGAATTAAATATTAGTAAAGGTTTGACATTTTTGGTTAATACTGGCAATAATTTTTATGCTATTCAATAAGAGGCTCTCTTCGGTATTTGAAGACAGTCATTCGCCCTTTGTTGCAAGTTGATTTTGTTGGAATTAGGTCTATTTATTAATATCAATGTACGTTTTTCTAAAATTGGCTACAACGTTTGGCAGCTACAAGAGGTTGGTGATTTTTACCACAAACGTTGATGCAGAGAACCAATGTTTGATTAACCACAAAACTGTCTGCGGAGCATTGAACCGCCAATTTTTTGTAAGTGCTGTTATGCCCATTGTATTTGTTCTAGCAGACGATAAGGTGTGGAGTGTCATAACTTTTCCAATAATGAATTTGGTAACATTGATAAAAAAGGAATACTCATCTCATATTTTACCTCATAATAGTTAACACCAAGTTGCAGGTTTTTATAATAAGTTGGTCTGTTGTTCCAATAGTTTTTTTCTGATGTAATAAACCAAGAATTGTCTCCAAGTTTTTTGGCCAAAAACCATTTCTCGATTAGTCGAGTTGCTCTACCATTGCCGTCAACAAATGGGTGAATATTAACGAACACTAGATGTATTAATGCTGCATAATAAAACACTTCAGTTGTCGTCAGTTTAGTTTTGAGCAATATTGAAATGTCAGCAAACAATTTTATTAATTCTTGCTCTACAAACTCAGGTTCAACAGCCAAGTATATCAAGCGTCCGTCACTTCTTACACCAACTTTTACTTTTCGAATTTTTCCACGTTCTTTTTTTACAAGAATAGATGTAGTCAAAATTTCGTGTGTTTTTAAAATGTTCTCAAGTGTCAGTTCATTTTCTCTTGCGTGTTGATAAGCAGCAATAAGGTCTTCAATTTCTTTAAATTCCTTAGTCTTTAAATGTAGGTTGAATTCGCTAGCTTTTAAATAAGTGTTAAAACTAACTGTATTACCTTCAATGTTGGATGAATGCACCGCAGAATTTGCAAGATAAAATTTGAAATCTTCTACTGTTTTCGGCTTTAATTTTATGAGAGCAAACGCAGTCTCAATGTCAATTTTTAGTTGCTTTTTATACTCGTCAAATAAGTCCTGTCTTAATGTTTTTAGCTGCAAAGTCACTGTATAAAGTTAGTAAAAAATATTGTCAAAATGAGTTGAAAGTTTAAGGTTAGCAGTGCCTTTTGAATGGAGCGATAGCATTGGGCATAACGTCAGTGTGTGAAAAAACTACCGTTAACATTACTCAAATATAACGAAGAATATCAAACAAAAAGATAAAGTAACCCGTTTTTAAAAGCATGCATCATATCAATGCAATATCACGAGAGCTAATTAGTTTTAAAGCATTAGAAAACGGTATATTCAAAAACACCCCAGTTCGGTTTATAGATGCATTTAGTGGTCTGTCTAGTCCTAAATTACTGAAGTCAAATTGAAATACAACAGTTGATGGGCGATATTCTAAAACCCAACATTTGTAAAGCCTTTTGTTGTGGGCTGGCTACTTAGAGCTTTGAGCATAATTCATCTGGAGACAAAACAGGTATTTCGCTTCCTTTAAAGTCTTTGATATTACGAGTTGTTATACAATCAATTTTTTTAATATTTGTTGCGCAATAAATTTGTACAGAATCTTCAAAAGCTCTTTGTTTCGACCGTAAGCCTTTTGAAATTACTATAGCATCAACTGGGATTACAACAACATAGTCAATTAAGCCCAAAAGAATTTCCCTAAGCGTTTTATCATCTACAAATTTCTTTAACAAATAGTAAGTTGTTGCTATTGAATGTGATGATGTATATAATTTAATTTTTTTATTCTCAGCGTTACTGAATAGTTCAATTGCATATTTACTGAATGGCTTCCGATCAGCAATAAGATCAACTAGAATATTGGTATCAATAAATATTTTTCTCATAAATGCTTTTTCTCAAGATAAGATTGAAGTTCTTTCTTTTCGT
>JAYTXG010000292.1:0-2890 GCA_043743375.1 Sphingobacteriia bacterium | reverse complement strand
AATATGTTATAGAAATAGACAATTTGTCGTAAATTAATAATAATATAGTCAATATGGCAGTAATTATTGTACTCCAAGCACAGATTGACAAGCAAATTTTAATTAAAACGACTTGGTATATGGTTTGAACAGGAATAATTAGTACAAACTAAAAAAAATATTATGACTTATTTAAAAAACAACAACGTAAACGTATTTGATGAGCTTTTTAATTCATTTCCAACTACTTGGGGTAAAGATACTCAAATAGGGTACCCCACAGCAAGTGTAAATATTCATGAAACAGATGATGCTTATCATTTAGAATTAAATGCACCTGGGAGAGAAAAATCCGATTTTAGCATTAATGTAGAAAAAGGATTATTAACTGTTAGCTACGAAAAGAAAGAAGAAACTGCTTCAAATTTGTATAAAACAATTCGTAAAGAATTTACATACAGAAGTTTCAAAAGAAGTTTTAGTGTTGATGAAAAAATTAATACCGAAGCAATTGAGGCACGTTATGAAAATGGCGTTTTAAAGTTATTACTTCCTAAAAAAGACGAAGTAAAATCTTCTCCTAAGCAGATTGCTGTTAATTAGTATTTGTAGGGCTTATAAGGTTTATAGGGTTCATAAAGTTTATGCAGGATTAATACCTCATAAACTTTATGCACTTTATAAACTTTTTTTATTAAGTCTACAACTTGGTTTTTAAAAATGTAATATTTTAAACAAACTTGCTACTAATTTAGTCAAATGAACGCTGAGAAGGAATTTATAACACTGCTCAACCAACATCAGAAGATTATTTATAAAGTTTGCAATCTTTATTTGCAGTCGCATATAGATAAGGAAGATTTATTTCAAGAAGTTACCCTACAAGCTTGGAAAGCTTATGCTAATTTTAGAGGTGATTCAAAATTCTCAACTTGGCTTTACCGAGTTGCGCTAAACACTGCAATTACCTTTTATAGAAAAGAAAAAAAGCAATTTATTTATTCAACTGATGAATTACCAGAAATAGCTGTTGGTTCATACGACCCAATTGAAGAAAAGACCAAAGCTATGTATGCTGCTATTGGAGAACTTTCTAAAATTGATAAAGCAATTGTAATGCTTTATTTAGAAGAGTATAGTTACAACGAAATAAGTGAGGTACTAGGTATTACTACCAATAATATTGCAGTAAAAATGAATAGAATTAAAATTAAACTAAAAGAAAACCTAAAAAGTATTTAGCAACTACTTAAAATTATTTATATGGAACTCGACGAAATCAAAGACTTGCTCAATCAAAAACTAGAGATCGATAATTTGCATCGTTCTGAAGCTGATTTTGCTACATTGCTTACCAAAAAAGCTAAATCTGTTTTAGTTAAAATACAGAAAAGCCTTTGGTTCGAAATCATTTCTGCAATTTTAATTACCGTTGCATTTGCATTGATTGCTGCATTAAGTAAATATCGCTCTATTCAAATATATTTTTCGGTATTCACTTTGGTATTTATTCAATTTACTATTGTTTTTATTTTTCTATTAAAGAAAACTAGTAAGATAGATAATAATTTACCTATAAAAACGAATTTACAATCTATTGTAAATATTTTAGAAGAATTTATGAAACGTTATTTCCAATTCACCATGGCACTTATTCCCATATGCTTCATTTTTTCTTTTGCATTAATATATTCTGAAAAGGAACCAATTCACTTTCTCGATTCTTTTATAAATAACTTTTCTTTTATGAATAACTTCAGGCCAAGTTTTTTTGGAATATTAATAGTTGCAACAATTTATTTAATAGCACTTACTATTGGAGCTTTCTGTTTTACAAAATGGTACCTTAAAAAATTATATGGCAAGTATGTTGACGAACTAAAAAACTACATCATCGAATTGAATGACTAATCAAGTTAATCAGCGCAATTTCCTTTTCTGCGCGTATCTATTAAATACTGAATTTTCCATTGTCCATTTAATCGAACTAGTTGAAAAGAATCAACTCCACAGTGACTATAGATTCCATTCCGGAAAAACTTATAAGGTGCCCAAACAATTGCAAGTGGCCCATCAACTTTTACAACTCCAAAAACAATTCGCTCATCTGCAACTCCTTTTTGAATTGAATTAATTGTTTTTACAAATACTATTACGTTATCGTTCTTTACAATATCTTTACCCTCTTTATCTTGTGTAATTGTTTGCAAAAACGCACTATCCGTAAAACAGCTTTTTAATTTATCGCCATCTGCTTCAATCATTGCTTCAAATAACTGATTAATAGTTGCTTTAACAGAATCTGCCGCAAATTGAGCTGAAGAAGTATTACTAATAATTATTAACAAAAATAGTATAGTAAATATCTTCTTCATATTTAATTGTTTAAATGCTCTTAATTCTTATCTCTTAATTCTTATTTCTACCTAAGGTATCCCAAAATTTTTAACATGCTTTGAGCCGATTGTTCTTTAGCGTAAACCCAATCAATTAATTTTCCTGTTTTGTCTCTTTCTACAATTACGTGTTTGGGTGAAGGTATTAAGCAATGTTTAATACCCCCGTATCCGCTAATTTGATCTTGGTATGCTCCAGTATGAAAAAATCCAACATATAATGGTTCTTTATTAGACAGCTCTTCCTTTTTGTCGTTTGTAATTAACTTAGGTAAAAAAACTTCATTAATATGTTCTTCAGAATCATAGTAATCGTGACTATCACAGGTAATCCCACCTAAAACCACACGGTGGTATTCATTGTCCCATTTATTAATAGGCAGCATTAAAAATTTCTCTCCTATGCCCCAAGTATCAGGCAAAGTAGTAATAAAAGATGAGTCAATCATATACCAGCACTCACGATCGTTCTGAATTTTCTGACCAATTACGCTATAAATATGAGCCATACTCTC
>JAYTXG010000291.1:0-3116 GCA_043743375.1 Sphingobacteriia bacterium | reverse complement strand
TATTATATTGTATTAAAGCAAAATTATGCTAAATAATATTATCGATTTTTCTATTCGAAATAAATTAATCATAGGGTTGTTTACATTGGCATTAATAGTAGGTGGAGCCTATTCGTTAATGAAACTCCCGATTGATGCTGTTCCTGATATCACCAATAACCAAGTATTGGTGATAACAAGTTCTGCAGGATTAGGTGCTCCTGATGTTGAACGATTTATTACAGTACCTATTGAACAGGCAACACGTAACGTTCCTGGAATTAAAGAGCAACGCAGTTTTTCTCGTTTCGGCCTTAGCTTAGTTACAATAGTTTTTGATGATAAAACGGATGTTTACTGGGCAAGGCAACAAATTTCTGAAAGATTAGTAGCAGTACAATCACAAATTCCAGTAGGAATGGGTGTTCCAGAAATGGGGCCAGTAACTACTGGCTTAGGTGAAATTTTTCAGTACGTTATTAAAACAAAAAAAGGGTATGAGGGTAAATACAATTTAACCGAATTGCGGTCAATTCAAGATTGGATAGTTCGAAAACAATTAATAGGAACACCAGGGGTGGCAGATGTTAGCAGCTTTGGCGGATTGGTAAAACAATATGAAGTGGCTGTAAAAACAGACCAGTTAAAAAGCTTTGGAATTACCATAACCGATGTTTATAAAGCAGTAGAAAATAATAATCAAAATGCTGGTGGATCATATATTGAAAAAGGCCCCAACGTACTTTTTATTAGAACCGAAGGGCTTGTTAAAAATCTAAATGATATTGAAAATATTGTAGTGAAACGTGTGAATGGATCTATTCCAGTTTTAATTAAAAATATTGGAGTGGTTCAAAATGGTTCGGCAATTAGGTATGGCGCTATTGTTTACGGTGCCGAGGGTGAAGTTCCTGGTGCTGTTGTAATGATGCTAAAAGGCGGAAATAGTAAAGAGGTAATACAAAATATTAAAGAAAAAATAAAAATAATTGAAACGTCTTTACCCGAAGGAGTTGTTATTGAACCATTTATCGACAGAACAAAAATGGTAGACAATGCAATAGGAACTGTTAAAACAAACTTAATTGAAGGAGCACTAATTGTGGTTTTTGTATTGGTGATTTTTTTAGGTAATTTAAGAGCAGGTTTTATTGTAGCATCTGTTATTCCTTTGTCGCTGCTTTTTGCAGTTATCTTAATGAACTTAACAGGAACTAGTGGAAATTTAATGAGCTTAGGTGCCTTAGATTTTGGATTATTAGTTGATGGGGGAGTAATTATTGTTGAAGCTATATTGCATAAAATACATCATAATAAACATGTAAATAATGGAGCTAAGTTAAGTCAAAATGAAATGGATGTAGAAGTAGGAACTAGTTCAAAAAAAATGATGAACGCAGCTGCATTCGGACAAATAATTATATTAGTCGTTTATTTACCTGTACTTTCTCTACAGGGTATAGAAGGAAAAATGTTTCGCCCAATGGCTCAAACGGTATCATTCGCTATTCTTGGAGCATTTGTTTTATCGCTAACCTATATTCCAATGATGAGTGCTTTGTTTTTAAGTAAAAAAACAAGTTATACTCCAAATTTTTCTGATAGAATGATGACCAATATTCTGAAATGGTATAAACCAATTCTCTATAAAATATTAGCTATCCCAAAAACAGTAGTAGGGCTGTGTTTAGTGCTTTTTGCAATTTCAATTTACACGTTAAGTAGTATGGGTGGAGAATTTATTCCTAAATTGGAAGAAGGTGATTTTGCCGTTGATACGCGTTTGCTTACAGGGTCTTCCTTATCAAATTCTATTATATCTGCACAAAAAACGGCAAAGGTGTTGCTCGATTCATTTCCTGAAGTAAAAAAAGTAGTTACAAAAATAGGATCTGGAGAAATACCTACCGATCCCATGCCATTTGAAGCAGCAGATATGATGGTAATATTAAAAGATAAAAAAGAATGGACTTCTGCCAAAACTTTTGATCAACTAGCAGAAAAAATGAGTTTGGCGCTGCAACAAGTACCTGGGGTAACAACAGGGTTTCAATTTCCAGTTCAAATGCGTTTTAATGAGTTGATGACTGGAGCAAGACAAGACGTGGTTTGTAAAATTTTTGGTGATGATTTAGATAGCCTAGCCATTATCGCACAACGAATGAGAATACTTATTAATAAAGTGGATGGTGCTAAAGACATTTATGTTGAAACTGTAACTGGCGTTCCGCAAATGGTAATTAGTTATAATAGAAATGCAATAGCAAGATATGGCGCTTCTATAAATGAAATTAATCAAATTGTGCAAGCTGCTTATACTGGGAGTAAAGCAGGTGTTGTATTTGAAGGCGATAAAAGATATGATTTGGTAGTGCGTTTAAACAATGATCAAAAAGTAGATATTGATAAGATAGGTAATTTGATGGTAGGTGTTTCAGATGGAATGCAAGTTCCATTAAATGAATTAGCTGCTATTGAATTAAAAGAAGGTCCATATCAGATTCAGCGTGATGAAGCAAGAAGAAGAATAATGGTAGGGTTTAATGTACGTGGAAGAGATGTGCAAACAATTGTAGAGGAGCTAAAGCAAAAAGTACTTCAACAAATAAAACTCCCTCCTAATTATGTTATTGTTTATGGTGGTCAATATGAAAATTTGCAAAATGCAACCAATCGCTTAGCATTTGCACTGCCTATTGCAATGGTACTAATTTTTTTATTACTTTATTTTGCATTTAACCGAATTAAATATGGGCTGCTTATTTTTTCAGCAATCCCTTTATCTGCCACTGGCGGAATTTTTAGCTTATGGTTAAGAGATATGCCTTTTAGTATCTCAGCAGGAGTAGGATTTATTGCTTTGTTTGGAGTTGCAGTATTAAATGGAATCGTACTAATTACAGAAATAGTGCGTATAAAAGAATATAACCAAAGTAGTATGAAAGATATTATTATGATAGCTACTGAAGAAAGACTGAGACCAATTTTAATGACAGCCGCAGTGGCCTCGTTGGGTTTTTTGCCAATGGCTTTAAGTAATGGTGCCGGTGCAGAGGTACAACGTCCCTTGGCAACTGTTGTAATTGGTGGATTGCTCACTGCCACTTTACTTACATTAATTGTACTTCCTTGTTTGT
>JAYTXG010000290.1:0-1574 GCA_043743375.1 Sphingobacteriia bacterium | reverse complement strand
GCATCTTCAATTTTAGCAACTTGCGTATTTCCTGTTTTGAAGAAGATAGTTGCTGCTAGTATTAAAATGGCTGCATTAACTAAAAATGCTGCGTTAAGTGCAATGGTACTATCAATGAAATTGTATTTAAGTGCCCTTTTAATACCAATTTGGTCAGGTGATATTTTTCTGGTTTGTACAAGCGCAGAATGGAGGTACAAATTATGCGGCATCACGGTTGCTCCAATAATACCTACGGCAATGTATAAAGATTCTTTAGATAAGGAGCTTGGAATAAGTCCTTTTGCCACTTCTAGCATTGGAGGTTGTGCTAATAAAATTTGAACCAAAAAAGAAGCGCCTATAACTGCAACCAAGCCAATGATAAAAGCTTCCATTTTACGGATTCCATAACGTTGCAAAATAAGAAACAGAAAAGTATCTAGTACTGTAATGATAGTTCCCCAAACGATTGGAATTCCAGTTAATAAATGTATTCCAATTGCCATTCCTAATACCTCCGCCAAATCACATGCAGCAATCGCTAATTCAGCCAGTATATAAAGACAAAAATTAATTAAAGGTGGGTATACCTCTCTGTTGGCTTGAGCCAGATCTCTTCTTCTAACAATTCCAAGCCGAGCACTTAAACTTTGTAATAAAAGTGCCATTAAATTACTCATTAATAACACCCAAATTAGCTGATATCCGAATTTTGCTCCTCCCTGAAGATCAGTAGCCCAATTGCCTGGATCCATGTAACCTACGCTTACTAAGTAAGCTGGTCCAAAATATGCCATTATTCTTTTAAACCCCTTTCGCGGTATAGTTGTATCTACCGTTTCGTGAACTTCGCTTAATGAATTTTCTGGATGTATTTTTTGTAACATGATAATTAGGGCTCAATTTAAATTTATTCGGTCGTCTTAACAAACAAAAAATTAGACCATTCAGTTTATAGCTTATTTTTATTGGAAATATTAATTTATGAATAAATGGGCGTATTCAATTTTAATTTTCTTTTTTATTAGCTGTAAAGAAAAACAAATCGATTTAAGTGGAGATCTGCCAATAAAACAAAAGGATTTTTATAGTTTATTTAAACCAATGTCACTTCCGTATAATGTATCTGATACAAATATTGAAAAATCTTCAGACTCGATCCGTATTGGATTAAAAGCATTTCTACAATTTTTCCCAGATAGTGCTTTCAAAATCCTTACAGGTACTAATCGAAGTTTTACTATCCATCCAATTGGAAAAATAGACAAGCAAAGTGTACAATATTTTCTTGTACTAATTACTGAAAAAAAGAAAAAACAAATAGCCGTATTTGTTACCAATAAAAAGAATAAATTTTTAGGCGCTAAAGAATTATTAAATAACGACCACCAAGATGAGTATTTTCACTCAATATCAATAAATAAAGAACCCACTTTTTTAATTAGTAAAGAAAAAAAAGGGAAAGATGATCAATCGCTATTTTCAAGAACTGGTTGGATATATAATGATGCTGGAATTTTTATGGTAGTAATTAATGACTCAAATGAAGATCCCAAAAAAACTGCTGTAATTAATCCACTTGATACACTACC
>JAYTXG010000289.1:0-3372 GCA_043743375.1 Sphingobacteriia bacterium | reverse complement strand
CTTATTATCATAAAAAGAATTAGTTAGTTTAATCCCTTTCTCTTCGGCCCTGTGCAGAAATACCTGCATCGCATGATCTACTACTTTTTTTGGCTCGAACCCGATGTTTTCAAGACTAAGTTTTCCTGCATCAATTTTTGATAAGTCGAGAATATCATTTATAATAATCAAAAGATTTTCGGACGCAGCCTTTATTGTATCTAAATAAAACTGTTGCTGGTTAGACAATTCAGTTTTTGATAATTGATTAGTCATTCCCATGATTGCATTCATAGGTGTACGTATTTCGTGACTCATATTGGCAAGAAAAACCTCTTTTGTTTTAGCTAGATGTTCTGCCTGCTCCCGTGAATTAATTAAATCGAATTCAAGTTTTTTTCTTTCTGTAATGTCAATTCCATAGCCTATTACAAGTTTAATTTCTTCATTGGCATTAAAAACAGGAAACCACCTTCGTAGCATGTATTCTTCTCGGCCATCTAATAAAATACATTTTTCTTCCCACTCACTTACATTTTTAGAACCTATAACTGCATTAAAAGTCTTCCTTCTGCCTTCTGCAATACTCAATGGCTTGTTTCGGAAGTTGCAGTAATCTTCATCCCGTTTTCCAATAATCCATTTACGCAAATCAGGATCTTTAATTCCTCTAGGGTTCACAAAGAGATATTCATGATTAGGGCTAAATACGGCAATATCTGCCGGCATATTATTTAATATATCTTCATAAAACCTACGTTGGACATTCAACCTTTCTTCAACGTTTTTCCTTTCAGTTATATCGGTATGTGTTCCTGTTACGAGAAGTGGTTTACCATTGATATCTTTTTCAATTATTAGGCCTCTGTCTAACACCCATTTTATATTTCCATTTTTCTGTACAATTCTGTATTCTAAACTGTGGTGGTCAGATTCCCCATTACAATATTTTTTATCATTTTCTATTAACAAATGGAGGTCATCTTTATGAACACTACTCCACCATAATTCTTGGTTATCGATTAATTCATTGGTTTCATAACCAAGAAAATCGTAGTATGATTTGGAAAAAAATGTTTTACCAGTTTTAAAATCATGTTCCCAAACATTATCACCGATCTTTTCTAATACCCTTCTAAATTTTTTCTCAGATTCAATTTCAGCAGTTATATCTTCTATAATTCCAAAAAATTCTGTAACATTTCCATTTTCATTTTTAATAGGCTGGCTTACCGATCTACCCAAAAACCAGCTTCCGTCCTTTTTATAATACACTATCTCCGTATTAAATGCTTGACCATTAAAGAAAGCTTCTAAAACTTTGGATAACTCCGTTTCATCAGTTAAGGGGCCTTTACATAAATCAACTGGAGATTTTCCGATCACTTCTTCATTTGAATAGCCTGTGAGCTTATAAAACCCTTCGTTAGCCCAAGAGATAAGCCCATTGGGGTTTGTAAAAAGAACACCGTTTTCATTGGCACTAGCAACTAACGAAAGTCGTTTAAAATCAGCCGCTGAGCTTTTTAAAGCAACTTTTTGTTTATTTACTGTTAGCAGTAACTCTTTTAAATCATCAGTGGTAATCTCTTGTGTTTTTAATAAATGAAGCAAATCTATTAGTGGGTCGTGATTAGCAAAATCATGAATAGTTAAATTATTGGCTTTTACTTGTTCCATCGAATCAAACCATGGAGTTCCTATAAATAATAATTTTTTTATACTTTCTAAATATTCAAACTCACCCCGTAATACTAATTTTTGATGATCTTTTATTTGTAAAATAACTAGCTGATTGGCAATCGATCTTATAGATTGAAAATCTTGCAAATAAATTTCGGGGCGTTTTACAAATAATTTTTTAGTGAAAATTGTACTTGGCAAAAGAGGACATAATTTTGCAAGGCTCTTTCCACAGGAATCTATTTCAAGATTTTCATTTACCAAGATATAGAAAGGAAAAAGCCTATTGAGTTGTTCTTCATTAAATAAAAGCTCGTTATTGTTCATTTGATTTTACCAGCTAACTTTAAATATTTCATGATCACTTCCATCATCTCTACTCTGTATCAATTCAATTATTACTTCTACATTATACATTTTTGCAAGACCGCTTAACAATCCTCTTACAAATTCCTGTAATCCCAAACGTTTTGAAAAATAGTGTACCTCAATGCTGTATTCTTGAATATGACTTACTTTAAATTCTGGAGGTGTTAATTTTGGATACATAAGCATGATTCTGTTATGAAATGCAGGAAGATTCACAAGAAACTCCCTAAGATTATTACCCCCTGCTTCCATCAATCCACCGTATTTTTCTTTTCCGGTTTTTAAAATCCACCATTCTCCAAAAGATTCAAAAACTTGACCAACAGATATTCCCATTTCTTCGGAAACAGCCCCTGCCAATTTGTAAGTAATGTCATCGTCATATGGTTCATTACTAATAAAAAAATCAACATCTACTCCGCTGCGTTGTTTTACAACCTCCCATTTTTCTTCTCCAAAATTAGTTTTTACTAAGTCTTCGATTGCTTTATTTACTATTCCATACATTTTTATTATTATTTACTGGATTAACATTAACTAAAATCGTGCCATTTATAACGGTGAGCTAAGTAGCTATCTTTCAGTTATTTGCAAATTAAATTCTAAAACTTTTTTCCAAATTTTGGGAAAAATAATAAACAGAATTATCTTAAACTTGTTTTGATTTAATCTTACCATACTGAATCATTTTATAAATGGTATTCTTTCCAATATTCAATACATTAGATGTTGCCAACACATCACCATTATTTTCCTTTGGCATCTTTAGAAAACACGGTTATGCCTAATTTATTTCCCTTTGTAAAGTCATCGGTAAATTGTTTTGAAAGAATTAAAATATCGCTTCCTCTTTCAAATACTCTATTTCTTTTTTGAGGGATTGATTTTCTTTGATACGAATAATAATATTCCATAAAATGTTCTTTATTGTTTCATCGTTAATAAATTAATAGCAATAGATACTTCTTCCTGTGAGCTATTAATGATAAATGGTACGAGAGATTGTATATCTTTTTTTTTTAAACAATTCATCTCCCTGCATATCAGGCAATGAAAAATCAATTATACCCAAGTATTGCTTTAAGTACATTTTTGCTAGACATTCTTTTGCTTTTTTAACCCTAGTTACTTTATAACTAGGGTTCAGGCTCAAATGGTAAGCCAAAATTTCACTATACCACGTACTATCTTCTACTATATAGATTTTATATTCGTCCATATTAATTTTAACTCTGTTGGAGTTTGCTACATGTTCTTTACAAATTATGCCAATTATTACAATAATTGGATTTTTTCCAATTATTAGACAAAATTTTTCTACTATAATGTAAATTTGGTTAG
>JAYTXG010000288.1:0-2329 GCA_043743375.1 Sphingobacteriia bacterium | reverse complement strand
AATAAAAATATCAGCGGTAAAAAAGCAGAACAAGTTTTGGTACAAGCAGATATTACTGCTAATAAAAATATGGTGCCTTTTGATGATAAAAGTGCGTTTGTAACTTCAGGAATTCGTTTTGGCGTTCCAGCAATTACAACTAGAGGATTTAAAGAAGAGCACATGCAGTTTGTAGTAAATGTAATCGACAATGTGCTGATGAATGCAGATAATACCAATTTAATCGCTACAGTAAAAAAGCAAGTGAACGAATTTATGGAGCAGTTTGTGTTGTACCCAGAGTTGGATTAATAGACTTTATTAATTATTAATTCTCTATACAAAAAAGAATAGTTTATGATACAAAGAATTCAAAGTATTTGGTTATTCTTAGCTGCACTATTAACAGCAGCCACATTTAAATTATCTTTTTTTAGTGGCAATAAATTAAATGCTACTAACAATATAAAAGAATGGATTGAATTTATTGCAAGTAACAACGCAATTACTATGATACTTGCAGTTGTAATTGCAATAGCTTCTTTAATCGCAATATTTATGTATAAAGATCGCAAGCGCCAATTGCTAATAACATTGGTTACAGCAATTGTTGCTATCATTCAAATAGCCTTGTATTTTAATTCAAAATCAACATTTACAGAAGCCAGTCTTAATTTAGGATCACTAATTAGTTTTGCTATTCCAATGTTGTTATTTCTTGCAGTAAAAGCAATTTATGCTGATGAGAAAATGGTGAAGAATGCGGATCGCTTACGTTAGTCTAGAGATAAGGTGCCGTAATGCTTTTTTTATTTTTTTTAACTCCCATAGGAATTCCTGCATACACTAACTCTCCACCAGCATCACCAGCTTCGGGACCAAGTTCTATTAACCAATCTGCAGATTTTAATACATCGGTATTGTGTTCAATAACTATTAAAGAATGACCTTGTTCTATCAAAGCATTGAAAGAGTTTAATAATTTTTTGATGTCGTGAAAATGCAAACCTGTTGTTGGTTCATCAAAAATAAACAATACATGTCCAATGCCTTTTCCCTTTCCTAAAAAGCTAGCGAGTTTAACGCGTTGCGCTTCTCCACCACTTAAGGTGTCGGAACTTTGTCCGAGTTTAATATAGCCCAAACCTACATCCTGCAATGGTTGTATGGCTTTCTGAATTTGCTTTTCGTCTTTAAAAAATTCAATCGCTTCATCAACACTTAATTCTAAGAGTTCAAATATCGATTTGTTATTGTACTTTACATCTAACACTTCTTCCTTAAATCTTTTACCTCCGCAAGACTCACAAGTTAAATGTACATCTGCTAAGAATTGCATTTCTACCACCGTTTCGCCTTCGCCCTTACAGGTATCACACCTCCCTCCATCTACATTAAAAGAAAAATGTTTGGGTTGAAATCCGCGCATTTTTGCCAACCCTTGCTTAGAATATAAATCGCGAATAGAATCGTATGCTTTGATATAAGTAACCGGGTTACTTCTAGACGATTTACCGATTGGGTTTTGATCAATCATTTCTATTTGATTAATCATTCCTAAATCGCCAGAAATAGTTTTATGCAAGCCCACTTTTTCTGCCGACTCTCCTTTTAGTTTCTGTAGTGCAGGATATAAAATCTGTTTGATTAATGTTGTTTTTCCACTACCACTTACACCTGCAATTACACATAATGTATGTAATGGAAACTCAATAGTAATATTTTTTAAATTATTTTGTTGAGCACCTTCAACAGTAATACTAGTATTCCATTTTCTCACATGCTTTGGAGGATCGATACTCAATTCACCTGTTAAATATTTACCTGTTAAACTTTTCGGATGATGAATAATATAATCATAATTACCAGCAGCAACTACTTCGCCTCCTAAATGTGATGCAAGTGGACCCATATCAATTATATGATCGGCTTCTCGCATCATCATTTCATCATGTTCCACTATTACAACCGTATTTCCTAAGTTGCGCAACAACTTCAATACCTCTATTAATCGAGCAGTATCTCTAGAATGCAAACCAATGGATGGTTCATCTAAAATATACAATGAATTTGTAAGATTGCTACCCAAACTCCTAGTAAGCTGAATACGCTGACTCTCTCCACCACTCAATGTATTAGCCAATCTGTTCAACGTTAAATATCCCAAACCAACATCCAATAAAGTTTTGATTCGTTGATTTAATTCAATTAAAATTCTTTTAGCAATTTGTTGATCATGCTCTGTTATTTTTAATTGATCGAACCAAGTTTTTAAATCTCTTACTTGCATTTCACATAATTCTGCAATATGCATGTCCGAAACTTTTACATACAATGCTTCTTTCCTTAG
>JAYTXG010000287.1:0-6537 GCA_043743375.1 Sphingobacteriia bacterium | reverse complement strand
GGAGTGCCTGGTTTTGTAAAACCAATTTTGGTGCTGGTAGAATTTCTAAGTGTTTTCATTAAACCGTTTGCATTAATCATCAGGTTATTTGCCAATATGGTAGCAGGGCATATTATCATTATTTGTTTAATATCTTTAATTTTCATTTTTGGTGAAATAAATTCTGCTATTGGTTGGGGAGCTTCTCCGGTATCTATTGCATTTACAATATTTATTTATTTTATTGAAGTGTTGGTAGCTTTTTTACAGGCATTTATTTTTACAGTGCTTACAGCAGTATTTATTGGGCAGGCTTTTGAAGGCGGACATCATGAAGAAGAGCATCTTCGGGATGATGCAGTGATTATTTAATCGTTTATTTTTTTAATCATTATAAAACAGAAGTATGAGTTTAATGACCGTTTTTTTAGTAAGTGCAGGTCCTCTCGCTAACGCAGGTGGTGCTGTTGGTGCCGGATTGGCAGCAATGGGCGCTGGTATCGGCATTGGCCAGATAGGTAAAGGTGCTGTTGAAGCAATTGCCCGTCAGCCCGAAGCCTCTAATGATATTCGTGCAAACATGATTCTTGCTGCAGCCCTTGTAGAAGGTGCCGCACTGTTTGCTATCATCATTGGGTTTCTTGCGATGGTACTGTAACAAGTTTCAAAAGTTTCAGAGAATTGGAGGGTGAGAATGTCTTAGATATTTTAACTGCCTGGCTCTTGTAAATTTTTAAAGCTATTACTGCATCCAATGTACAGGACGGAGGATGCAGTAATTTTTAATTTTTCGATCAGATTTTACTTTATATCAATTTTCTCTTACGAACCTGCTTTGGTAAATGAAGAAGAATTGTATAGATCACTAATAGTATTATTAATTAAAATACTCCCATTGGGAGATGGAGGGAAAAAAAATGCAATTATTAACGCCAGATTTGGGCTTATTTGTTTGGACACTTTTAGCTTTTTTAATCGTGTTCTTTATACTCAAAAAATTCGCATGGCCTGCCATCATTAAAGGGTTAAATGAAAGAGAAGGAAATATTGCTAATTCAATAGCAACTGCTGAAAAAGTGAAGCTTGAAATGGCGCAGTTAAAAAGCGACAATGAAGATTTTATGGCAAAGGCACGTGAAGAAAGAGCCACGATGTTAAAAGAAGCCAAAGAAATAAAAGATAAAATAATAAACGACGCTAAAGAACAGGCCAAAGAAGTTGCTGCAAAAATTGTGGCAGAAGCTCAAATAACTATCAATCATCAAAAAATGCTGGTTATAACGGAGATGAAGAACCAGGTTGGTAATTTGGTAATAGAAGTAAGCGAAAAGATTTTGCGGAGAGAGTTAGCTAATAAAACAGAACAGGAAACTTATATTAAACAACTAGCCGAGGAAGCAAAATTAAATTAGATAATTGCATACATACAACCGCTGTAATTTTATATACTACCTGGTTGAATACTAGCAAAACAATAAATTAACGCTTAGTAAATTAACAATGAATAATCCACGTTTAGCAGGCAGGTACGCAAAAAGTTTAATTGATTTGGCAATAGAGCTAACTCAGCTGGATGTTATATATGCTGACATGAAATTTATGCAATCCATTTGCAAAAGCAACCCCGATTTTGTATCGCTGTTACGCAGCCCTGTCATTAAGCCTGGAAAAAAAGAAAAAATTATTGAATCTATCACAACGGGCAGGGTAAATATCACTACCGGATTATTTATTAGTTTGCTGGTTCGCAAAGGAAGAGAAGCCAATCTGCCTGAAATTGCTGATGCATTTGTTGAACAGTTTAATAAATTAAAAGATATTCATCAATTAAAAATAACAACGGCTGTAGCTATCAGCGAAACACTTAAAACGGCAATTATAGATAAAGTAAAATCATCAACTACTTTACAAAATATTGAGATTGAAACGCAGGTAAAAGAAGAATTAATTGGCGGATTTGTGTTAGAAATGGAAGGTACATTGATAGATACCAGTATTTTAAGGGGTTTAAAAGATATTAAAAAACAATTTATGGATAATGAATACATCCATAAACTTAGATAAAACAATTTTTTAAAATTAAATAGTTATGGTACAAATTAAACCGGATGAGATTTCTGCGATACTTCGTCAGCAATTAAGCAATTTTAATGCGGGTGCAAGTTTGGAAGAAGTAGGAACCGTATTACAGATAGGTGATGGCATTGCACGTGTATATGGATTAAACAATGTGCGTAGCGGTGAGTTGGTAGAGTTTGAAAATGGAGTAAAAGCCATTGCATTAAATCTGGAAGAAGATAATGTAGGTGTAGTATTGATGGGAGACAGTAGTGGAATTAAAGAAGGCGATAATGTAAAGCGTACTAATAAAATTGCCTCCATTAAAGTAGGGGAGGGAATGTGCGGCCGTGTTATTAATACTTTAGGCGAACCAATTGATGGTAAGGGCCCGTTAAGAGGAGAATTATACGAAATGCCATTGGAGCGCAAAGCACCGGGTGTAATTTTCAGGGAGCCTGTTAAAGAACCTTTGCAAACTGGTATCAAAGCAATTGATGCAATGATTCCTATTGGCCGTGGACAAAGGGAATTGGTTATTGGCGATCGCCAGACTGGTAAAACAGCCATTTGCATTGATACCATCATTAATCAGAAAGAATTTTATGCAGCAGGTAACCCTGTTTATTGTATATATGTGGCTATTGGCCAAAAGGCTTCTACTATTGCAGGTATAACAAAAACTTTAGAAGAAAACGGTGCAATGGCCTATACAACCATTGTTGCAGCTTCTGCAGCAGATCCTGCTCCATTACAATTCTATGCACCATTTGCAGGAGCTGCCATTGGAGAGTTTTTCAGGGATACCGGAAGGCCGGCATTGATCATTTATGATGATCTGTCAAAACAGGCAGTAGCTTATCGTGAAGTTTCTTTATTGTTGCGCCGCCCACCAGGCCGTGAAGCATACCCTGGTGATGTGTTTTATTTGCATAGCCGCCTATTGGAAAGAGCAGCTAAAGTTATTGCCAAGGATGATATAGCCAGGCAAATGAACGATTTGCCGGAATCTATTAAACATTTGGTAAAAGGTGGAGGTTCTTTAACTGCCTTGCCTGTTATTGAAACACAGGCTGGTGACGTATCTGCGTACATTCCAACCAATGTTATTTCTATTACTGATGGCCAGATATTTTTGGAAGGAAATCTATTTAATGCAGGTATTCGTCCAGCTATTAATGTGGGTATTTCTGTTAGCCGTGTGGGTGGTAATGCTCAAATTAAATCTATGAAAAAGGTGGCCGGTACATTAAAACTGGACCAAGCACTATACCGGGAATTAGAAGCATTTTCTAAATTTGGAGGCGACCTTGATGCTGCTACAAAAAATGTAATTGATAAAGGCGCACGTAACGTGGAAATATTAAAGCAATTGCAATATTCACCTATGAGTGTAGAAAAGCAGGTTGCAATGATTTATCTTGGTACTCAAGGCTTGTTAAAAGAGGTAGCTGTTAAAAATGTAAAAGCTTTCGAAGAAATTTTTTTATTGGAAATGGAAAATAAATATCCTGAGATATTAGCTGAATTTAAAAAGGGAAATTTGCCACAAGATGCGTTAACTAAGGTTAATGATTTGGCAAAAAATTTGGCTGTTCAATACAAATAACATCTTTACAATCATATGTTTTTAAACCAGGGGTTGCAATGCAACCCCTGGCTTATTTTCCGGCAAACCTATACTTTATTTTAAAGGCTAATTGCAGCAACAAGTTGTCATTTTTTATTTTTCGCAGATTTTATTTGTTTATTTCCAAAAAAAATATAACTTTACACTCTACTACTCCTAATAAGAGTAATACCTTCTGATCCCCATCCTACATAATAACCACAAGAAATTACTACCACATCCTCTTTAATTTTAAATTTTTAGCAAAGCAGGTTTTTCTGTTTAAGCTTATAACTATAGTGTACCTATATACTAATCCATCTATCTTTTGTATTTCCGCTTACTAATCGAATTGGTTATTATCTCTAAATCACAAAAGAATGAAAAAATTTTACACCTTCATCTTAACTGTAATTAGCTTTTGCAGTTATCAATTTGCCGGCGCACAATGTACCGGTGTAAAGGGCCCCAATTTATTGGGTGCAAAGGGAACTTTTAGTACACCTTATATTACTATTAACAACAGTGCAGATAATTGTATCAAATCTGGTGCAAATAGTTATAGCCCAAACAATAATGTGGGTAATGCCATTTCCGGTTGTAGTTCACCTACAGGAAGTGCTATTCCATGTTCAGATTATGTTTATTCCAGTGCAAGTGATGGTTTAGGACCGGAATATAGGTATAGTATTTTGAAGATAATTGGAAACAGCAGCGGAGGTAATTGTATAAAAGCAGATTGGAGAGGGGCTGACCATACCGGCGATGGCGGTTATTTTATGGCAGTAAATGGGGCTCCCAATAATACTTTCAGCCCGGTTTTCTATCAAATAAAATCAATTCCTGTGTGTATTGGAGCTACTTATGAATTTTCTGCATGGGTATTGAATATATTACCAGCTTCAAGCGGTTCTGCTATTCCAGGGTCACAACCAAATATTTCCTTTAAAGTAAACGGCGTTGTAATCGCCAATTCTGGCCCTATCGCTTATGCAAATACACCTACCTGGATTAAAGTTGGAGGTTCTTTTACCGCAACTACAAGTATCGTTGATTTACAGGTTGTTAATGCAACTGCTGTAGCAAGTGGTAATGATTTAGGCCTGGATGATATTTCAATCAATGTTTGTCAGTCTCAAGTAGCAGTCAATGGTCCAGGAGGTACTATAAACGGTACATCTTCTATATGTGACGGTAATGAGGCTACTGTAAATTATGTTGTAACAGACCCAACCCATACCAATACCTGGCATAAATGGGAAATTAGTACCAATGGGGGAACTACTTTTACTGATTTATCTACAGCGGCACAAGCTACTTATAGCGGTGATTCATTCACTTTGCCTTTAGAGATTGGAATTGCAAAATCATTAATGAATGGATATAAATACAGGCTTGTTGTTTCCACTACGCAAGCTGGTCTTGCCGATCCCGCTTGCCTTTATTTTAATGATTTTACGTTGATTGTTACCTCATGTGGCCCGCTTCCGGTTAAGTTAAGCTCATTTACCGGCAGGTATTCAAACGGAATTGCAACTTTAGATTGGCAAACAAGCCAAGAATTAAATAGCGATTATTTTGAATTGTTTAGAAGTTATGATGCTATTGAATTTGTAAGTGTTGCAAAAATTGCGAGCGCAGGTTTTAGTAATATTATTAAAAATTATAATTATAATGATCGCATTGGGGGTGCCAATAATGTATATTATCGCTTAAAGCAAGTTGATATCAATGGAAAGGAAACTTTTTCATCTATAATTAAACTTTCTTTAGGTACTAAAACTATTGTTGAAATTTTCCCAAATCCTTTCAACAATAATTTCACTATTACATTGTCATCAAATAAATCAACTGTTGCAACACTAAAAATTCTAAATACAACAGGTCAGTTAATTTATTCTAAAATCATTACTTTAAATAAAGGCAATAACTCTATTGTAATTAACAACCTGCCGTCTTCTTTAACTGCAGGTATGTATTATGTTACTATTACGAATGATGAGATAAACTTTAATAGTAAAATTCAAAAACTATAAGGTCTAATTTAAAAATAGTAAATAAAAGGCGGCTGTAAAAGGCTACCTTTTATGCATTTTAAGAAGCATCGTTTACCATTTTTTTTGTAACTTCCCATTGTAAAATGTAGAATTATGACAATTGGAATTATTGGAATATCTATGATTTTTATGCTAATAGGTATTCTTGTACAATTTAGACTAAAAAGTAAATTTGCCGAATACAAAAAAGTTGAAACAAGTACCGGTTTAAGTGGAAAAGAAATAGCAGAGAAAATGTTAAGGGATAATGGTATTTATGATGTTGAGGTAATTTCGGTTCCAGGCATTTTATCAGATCATTATGATCCAACAAAAAAAATGGTTAATTTAAGTGCGGATGTATACGAAGGAAGAAATGTATCAGCAGCTGCAGTTGCAGCACATGAATGCGGCCATGCTGTGCAACATGCTACAGCTTATTCCATGCTTATGCTAAGAAGCAGGCTGGTACCCATTACACAAATCAGTACCAATCTTTCACAATGGATAATATTAGCGGGGTTAGGTGTCATGGGTTTTGGTGGGGGTAGCCAAACCATGCTGTTGATAGGGATTGTTTTATTTGCAGTTTCTACCCTATTTACTATTGTTACATTGCCGGTAGAATTTGATGCATCAGCAAGGGCACTCAGTTGGCTTGGGAATGCTCATATCACTACATCTGCAGAACTTGCAAAAGCAAAAGATGCCTTAAAATGGGCTGCATTAACTTATGTGGTAGCAGCACTTTCTTCTGTTGCGATGCTGATTTATTATATTATGATTTATTCTGGAAGAAGCAGGAACTAAAACAGAAGTATAATAAATTAAATGCCTGTAAAATAGCAAAGACCT
>JAYTXG010000286.1:0-6213 GCA_043743375.1 Sphingobacteriia bacterium | reverse complement strand
AATATCGGAAGTAAACAAGTACCTGTAGTTATTGCAGACTTCAGTAAAATAACCGAAATAACACCATCGCATTTAGAAGCAATTGGTTATACATATAATGCCAATACTGATAAATGGAATATTAGCGATGCAGCTGCTGATTACTTGTTTACAGGGAATAAAGAATTGGATTTTACACTTCCGGGCACATTAAAAGTAATTGTTTATCCTGCAACCTGGAATCTGTGCAAAGACAAAGAAAAGTACTTTCCTATTTTTGATTCTGCTGGTTATCAAGATGCAAATTTTAAAAGTGATATTTTGAATCTTGTGATGATCGACTGTTTTAATGACAATACCAACATTAACGACTTTACTAACCTAAACTATCTGGCAAATGACCACACAGTAGTGCTTTGTTTAAGTAGCACCAATCAAAATGCCATGTCTTCTATTAGAAGAATGTTTGTGGAATTAGAAAACAGGGAAATCAAAAATCCAACTGTTATCATTACAAACAGTAATTGGCAAACTGCTGATGAACATCTTATACATTATTCAACCGAATGTGGGGCTTTATTATTAGATGGCTTTGGAGATGGAATTTGCTTGGGAATGTCTGCTAATGCTTATCAACACCAATCAACAGGGTCTGCAAATGATACAAGTGGAAGAAATTATAGCAATAACAATTCTGTAGAACAATTTATAAATTCATCGGCTTTTAGTATTTTGCAAGCTACAAGAACCCGTATTTCAAAAACAGAATATATTAGCTGCCCTAGTTGTGGAAGAACACTATTTGATTTACAAGAAACAACTGCAAAAATTAGAAGTGTAACCAATCATTTAAAAGGATTAAAAATTGCAATAATGGGATGTATAGTAAACGGACCAGGTGAAATGGCTGACGCCGATTTTGGGTATGTTGGAAGTGGAGTCGGTAAAATTACATTGTATAAAGGCAAAGAAATAATGAAAAAAAATATTAATTCAGATATTGCTGTAGATGAATTAATTAATTTACTCAAAGAGAATGGTGCTTGGATTGAACCCAATTATTAATCTAAAAAATTGATGCTTTGAAAACCGACTTTTTAGTAATTGGATCAGGTATTGCAGGCTTAACTTTTGCACTGAAAACAGCAAGAAAATTCCCCCATAAATTGGTTACAGTAATAACCAAAACACAAGCTGACGAAACCAACACTAAATATGCACAAGGAGGAATAGCTGGAGTTTGGGATGAAAGCCGTGATAGTTATGAAAAGCATATTGAAGACACATTAATTGCTGGAGATGGATTATGTAACCGACAAATTGTAGAAATAGTAATTACCGAAGGCCCTGAAAGAATAAAAGAAATTATTGCTTATGGAGCAATGTTTGATAAAGATGATGAGGGACAGTATAGTTTAGCAAAAGAAGGTGGACATAGCGAGAACCGAATTTTGCACCATAAAGATGTAACGGGACAAGAAATGGAAAGGGCATTATTATCTCAACTAAATACCTTGCCAAATATTAATTTACTGAATCATTGTTTTGTAGTTGATTTACTTACACAACACCACCTTGGTTATTTGGTTACAAAATCTTCTCTAGACACTACTTGTTATGGTGTATACGTTTTAAATCTTCAAAGTAATCTTATTGAAACAATAGTTGCTAAAGTAATTTTATTGGCTTCTGGAGGATGCGGTCAAGCTTATAGAACAACAACCAATCCAAAAATTGCAACTGGAGATGGAATTGCAATGGTATATAGAGCAAAAGGAAAAATTGAAAACATGGAATTTATTCAGTTTCATCCAACTGCCTTATTTGAACCTGGAGTTTCGCCCTCTTTTTTAATTACAGAAGCAGTTAGAGGCGATGGCGGAATACTAAGAAACAAACGAGGGGAAGCTTTTATGGAAAAATATGATTCCAGAAAAGATTTAGCGCCGCGTGATATTGTTGCTCGTGCAATTGATAATGAAATGAAACGTAGCGGTACAGAATATGTATTTCTTGATTGTACACACATGAGCAAAGAAAAATTTATTCATCATTTTCCAAATATTTATGAGAAATGTTTGAGCATAGGAATTGATATTAGCAAACAGTTTGTTCTTGTTGCTCCAGCTGCTCATTATAGTTGTGGAGGTATTAAAACGGATGAGTGGGGTAGAACATCTATAAAAAATTTGTATGCTTGTGGAGAGTGCGCTAGTACTGGGTTACACGGAGCAAATAGATTGGCGAGTAATAGTTTATTGGAGGCAATGGTCTTTGCACATAGATGCTATATTGATGCCAGTGAATTAATTGATACTTTAAATTATTCGGAAAATTTACCAGATTGGAATACCAAAGGAACATCTGAACCAAAAGAAATGATTTTGATTACTCAAAGCTTAAAAGAACTTCAGTTGGTTATGAGTGATTATGTAGGTATTGTAAGATCTGATATACGTTTAAATAGGGCTATGAAAAGATTAGATTTATTTTTTGAGGAAACAGAAGACCTTTATCGTACAACAAAAGTATCGCCACAATTATGTGAACTGAGAAACTTGATAACAGTAGCGTATTTAATTGTAAAAGGGGCTCAATTTCGCAAAGAAAGTAGAGGACTGCATTATAATACCGATCATACAACTAAGAATTTATTACTGCAGAATATTATACTTTAGCAGTTGAGTTATCTTAAAAAATTATACACTTAATCTGATGTATTACGTAATTTATCCACTTCTTTTTTCAATTTCGCTATTGCCATGGCGAGTTTTATACTTTACTGCTGATTTACTATATGGTGTTGCGTATTATTTGATTGGTTATAGAAAGCAAGTTGTGCTCAGTAATTTATTAATTGCTTTTCCGGAAAAAACTGAAAAAGAAAGAATTAGAATTGCAAAAGACTTTTATCACAACTTCATTGATACGATTATAGAAACAATAAAACTACTTTCTACCTCTAATGAAGCTCTTGAAAAAAGATTCACTTGTAATTTTGAGGTATTAAATGAATTGTATGATTCAACCAATTTGAATGTACAGTTAGAGTGCGGTCATTTTTTTAACTGGGAAATTGTTAATTTAAATGCTGCAAGAATAAGTAAATATCCTTTTGTAGGAGTATATCAACCACTTACTAATAAAGTGATGAATAAAATCATGCTCAATATGCGGTGTAGAAATGGCACTATTTTAGTTCCAGCAAATGATTTTAAAAATAATTTTCATCATTATGTAAAAGAAAGATACGCACTTGGTTTGGCAGCGGATCAAAACCCACCCAATCCTTTAAAAGCCCATTGGGTACCATTCTTTAATAGATTAACACCCTTCGTAGTTGGCCCAGAAAAAGGGGCAAAAATGAATAATACTATTGTGCTATTTGGTCACTTTTACAAGGTTAAAAGAGGCTATTACCATACTCAATTAACATTAATTACCACTTCACCAAACGACTTTGAAGATGGGCAATTAACCAAAATATTTGCCGAACATGTTGAAAGAGCAGTAAAACTAAAGCCTGCTAATTATTTGTGGAGCCATCGAAGATGGAAATGGGAATTTGAACAAGAAAAGTTTGGGCACCTCGTGGTAAAGTAATTGGTTAATTTAAAGCAGCTACTTCTTTATCAATTTCAAATTGATCACCTAATTCTTGAATTTTTTTAAATCCTCCAACAACATTTCTGATATTGTGTATACCTTGGCGTTTAATTAATGAAGAAGCAATTATACTTCTATACCCACCAGCACAATGTATATAAATATTATGATTGTCATCTAAGTTCGTCATGCTGCCAGGATCAGATAAATCACTCAATGGAATATTAATTGCTTCCTTAATATGACCATCTGCATATTCAGTTTCTTTTCTAACATCAACAATTACCATGTTAGGGTCAAATGAAATATCCATTGCAAGCTCATCCGCCTCAATATCAATGATCAAATCAATCTTTTCACCAGCTGATTTCCAGCCTTCAAATCCATCAGCTAAATAACCTTCTATTTTATCAAATCCTACTCTCGCCAATCTAATAATACTTTCTCTTTCTTTTCCTTTTTCTGTTACCAAAATCATTGGTAGATTAAATGGTAGTAAACTACCTGCCCACTCAGCAAATCTTCCATCTAATCCAATACTAATAGAATCAGGAATAAAACCAGCACTAAATTCATTGGAATTTCTTGTGTCTAAAATGATTGTATCAATACTCAGCTTTTCTTTAAATTTATTTATCGTTAAAGGTTGTAATGCCTTTAATAAAATTGCGTCTAAACTTTCATAGCCTTCCTTATTAATTTTAGCATTAATCGGAAAGTATTGTGGTGGGGCCGTTAACCCTTCAGTAACTGCTTTAATAAATTCCTCTTTACTCTGAATTTGAACTGCGTAGTTAGTTGCTTTTTGATCTCCTATTGAACTATATGTTTCAGGCCCTAAATTTTTTCCACAGCTACTTCCAGCACCATGAGCGGGATATACAATTACATCATCGGCTAAAGGCACTATATATTTTTGTAAACTATCGTACAACATACCAGCTAAATCTTCCATTGTAAGTTCACTGCCTTTTTGCGCAAGATCTGGTCTGCCTACATCGCCTACAAACAAAGTATCTCCAGTAAAAATGGCAATGTCTTTGCTAGTTTCATCTTTTAACAAATAGCAACTACTTTCTAATGTATGTCCAGGAGTATGTAAAACGGTAATTGTATTGTTTCCGATTTTAAAAACTTCTTGATCTTTTGCTACATGTACCGGAAATTTAGTTACTGTATCAGGGCCAAATACAATAGTTGCTCCAGTTGCAGCAGCTAGATCAATATGGCCACTAACAAAATCAGCATGAAAATGTGTTTCAAAAATATACTTTATGGTGGCATTTCGTTCTTTTGCTAATACAAGGTATTCTTCAATATCTCTAAGCGGATCAATAACCGCAGCAATGCCGTTACTTTCAATATAATAGGCAGCCTCGCTGATACATCCTGTGTACAGTTGTTTAATAAACATGGTAAAAATTTTGATGTTAAAACGTTTAATCCAATAAGTTCTTTACAAAACCTACCACTTCATTTAGTCGTTTGTAGTTTACAGAATAAAAAATAAATTTACCCTCTCTAGAAGTACTTACTATTCCTGTTCTTCTTAAAATAGCTAAATGTTGCGAAGCAACCGACTGTTCAAGTCTAAGCTTTACATAAAGATCAGTTACTGTCATTTTAACGTGGTCATCTAGTAGCTTAATTATTTGCTGTCTCAATTTATGATTAATTGATCTTAGTATTAATGATGCTTTTTTAGCATGCAAAAAATCAACTTTTACTATATCACCTCCGTTTGTTAAAACGATTGATTGTGTTGTTGGGTTCATGACGTTAAAGTTAAATTAGGGGGTATATCAACAGTGCCGCTATTCAAAGTTAAACATTTTGGGTTTCATCATAGTATGAATTTTAGCAATATTTTTAATTTCCTACCTTAGAGATTTTGTGTGTTAAAAAACTCCTTAACATAAAGTGGTTCTACATCAGCTAAATTGGCAAATTCTTTTGCAAAATAAGCAAATTCTGAATGTTTAATCATTTGATTTACAGTATGTTGCGATTTTGATACCAACATATTGGACTTAAGTTTTTCATTTGCAATTTTTTTTGCCCCTGATCCACAAAAGATGATTTTTTGATGAATTGCGAACTCGTTAAAAAAATCGTTATCAAGTATATTTGCACCTGTTTTTTCAATTTCTTTCAAATTCCAACTGTAAATACATGAAAATACTTCCATTCTTCTAGCATCAATCATCGCACAAAATAAGGTGGTAGCATTTATTTGATTACCAATGGTGTTCTGCTCTTCTAAAGCCGATTGAGCAATAACAAGGAGTGTATTGATTACAATTAAAGGTTTATTAAGCGCATAACATAAACCCTTAGCAGATGCCATACCTACTCTTATGCCGGTATAACTTCCTGGTCCACCGGTAACCGAAATAGCATCTAACTCATTTAATTTTTTACCAGTTTTTTTAAGTATTTCTTGAATTGCGGGTTGCAGAAAAGATGCATGATTTTTTTGATCTAAATGCTCTTCTTTTCTAATGCAATTTCCATTATCGCTTAAACAAATTCCAGCGTATTCGGTTGCAGTATCTATATTTAAAATTAAAGGCATTATTGTTGGATGATTGTGGTTTTTTTAATTCCTAACTCTTCTTCCATTGCCGG
>JAYTXG010000285.1:0-3204 GCA_043743375.1 Sphingobacteriia bacterium | reverse complement strand
CCTAAAAAAATAAAATCATTATCACTATAAACGTACTTGCCCGAAGGGGTTAGTTTGCTTTTTAGTATTCTTTTAAACAAAGTATCTTGCCAGTCGTTTCTCAAATAAAGACCTTCTGCAACCCTACTCGAAAATTTACCGGTTGAAACAGTTGAAAAGTAAGCTGGTTTTGGATTTCCTGTTATAGTATCAATAAGTTCCCTATAAAACGGAATGAAAGGGGTTAAACCTGCTTGGTGTAATAAAATATCTTTAATTTTTAAGGATGATTTGTCTGATCCAATTACCCAAGGTAAATAATCACCAATCGTTTTTTGCAAATCAATTTTACCTTCTTCATATAATTTCATGATGGAAACTGTGGTAGCAGAAATTTTGGTTACTGAAGCAAGGTCATAAATCATTGAAGGATCAATAGGTTCAGTTTGATCGAAATTTGTATAGCCAAATGCTTTATGATAAGCAATTTTTCCATTTTTTGCAACTAATACAACACAACCAGGGAAAGCGCCTTTAGTAATTGCATCCTTTGCTATTTCATCTATTTTTTGCAACTTAATACTGCTCAATCCAACATCCTCTGGTTTAGCAATTGGGAAATAATTATTGTAAGCAGTAGTGCTTCCAAACTTTAAATTAGGAGCAACTGTTACAGGTAAAATTCCCTTTGGTTGATTAGCGCCAACTAACACATCAAA
The DNA here is from genome assembly GCA_043743375.1 of Sphingobacteriia bacterium. Taxonomy (GTDB): domain Bacteria; phylum Bacteroidota; class Bacteroidia; order Chitinophagales; family Chitinophagaceae; genus Sediminibacterium. The sequence continues at coordinate 2,506 of JAYTXG010000285.1, read as the reverse complement.
AGCTGCTAATTGCGTAATATCATCATCTTCGTAGCAAACAATTAAATTATTAGCATTACTGCAATTGCTTATTGCATATGGGTTTCCAAAGAATAGGGTTGTTGTTTTATTACTTTGTAATTGATTCAATAAAAATATGGTTGCACTATTTAACCCGAAATTATTAGCAGGCCTTCTGCTGTAATTATGCAATCCAATAACAATGGCATCATAATTTTTTGTTAGTAAGGTGCTAATTAAAGCAACTGCGGCATTGCTATCAGATTTATCAGCTGGTATTATACTTGCAGATTGATCATCCATTAATTGTTTGCCAAATGATGGCTTTGCACCAAACTGATAAATAGCTGCATTTAATGTTTGTTGAAATTTTGTAGCAATCGTATTTTTCCCTGCTGCCCCAACAGAGATGTAAGCAATTTTTTGATTTACATTTAATGGAAATGCTTCACTATTATTTTTTCGCAATAAGGTTATTGCATTTTTACTTAATAATGTTCTGATACGATTGGTTTGAACATTTAAGTCGTTTACTAAGTTGCTTGTATCAATTACTTGTAGCTTATTCAAACCCAAATGATACTTTGCTAGTAACACTTTTTTTACACGCTCATTAATATCATCCCAATTTAATTTGCCGTCATTAATTGCAGCGTTAACTTTTTCAATTGTTCCTGGTACATCTCCTGGCAAACACAACATATCATTGCCTGCTATCAATGCCTTAACCGAAGCTTCTCCCGCAGGAAAAAATTTTGTAATTCCTTTCATTTCTAAGGCATCAGTAAATGTTAGTCCTTTAAAACCAAGTTCTGTTTTTAATAAATCGGTTACATTTTTTTTAGATAATGTTGTAGCAAGATTTGCAGTTGTATCAATAGATGGAATATATAAATGGGCAATCATCATACTGCCAATGCCTGCTTTAATTAATTCGCGAAATGGATATAATTCTAATGAATCTAATTGCAACCTTGTTTTGTTGATAATGGGTAAATCTAAGTGACTATCAACTGCAACATCACCGTGACCAGGAAAATGTTTTCCGGTAGCCATTATTCCCACTTCTTGCATTCCTTTCATGTATGCAGTTCCATATAAAGCAACTTTATATTTATCTTCTCCAAAACTTCGGTCGTTAATTACCGGGTTCATCGGATTGTTGTTGATATCTATATCTGGTGCATAGTTTACTTGAATGCCTAAGCGTTTACATTGTTCTCCTACAGCTTGGCCAAATTCATGAATTAAGCTAGCATCATTTACGGCACCCATCATTAACTGACGAGGATAATTAATCACACTGTCTAATCTCATACCCAATCCCCATTCTCCATCAATGCTAATCATTAAAGGAGTTTTAGCTATTGATTGATATTGATTGGTTAAAACTGCTTGACGAACTGGCCCACCCTGAAAAAAACATAACCCACCAACATTGTAAGTTTTTATTAAATTAGTTACTTCAGTAACATGAGCTTCACCCAAATTACTGTAAGCCCTAATAATCATTAGCTGTGCAATTCGTTGATCTTTGCTAAGTTTCCTAAATTGCTTTTTCACCCATTTTTTTGCTTCGGGTGTTTGCTCAAAAAACTGTTGCGCTTTAATTGTTGTAACGCTGAAGAATATTAGTAAAGCTACTACAATCAATTTTTTCATATCTGTGCAATTTGGATGCTCAAGTTAATGAATTGTAGTCTGTTTATTTCAGCGATAGGAGGTTAATTACTATGCTTCTTCTGCCTCTCCTTCTTCTTCTTTAAGTTTTGCTTCAATATTATTTTCTTTAAGAATAGCAAACCATTTTACCATTTTCTTCATATCACTAGCATATACACGATCAAAATCCATGTTGGGATACACTATTAAAAAATAAGCTTTCACAGCGGCAGCGTCTTTTTCTGATGGCTTTTTTTCTGAACTGGCTTCCATTGCTTTAAAAACATCTACCAAGTTCACATTTTCACGAATGGTAAATATTTCAATACTCTCTAAATGAGAGAAATTATGTACACGACTGCTAATAAACTTGGTTGTTTTATCTTCCAAAGACCTTAATATAGCCCCATCATTCTTACTGCTTACTAATTCAAATAAACCGCCCATGCCGGTCACAGAAATTAAATTATTGTATTCCATATTCATTAAATTGAGCTGCAAAGTAAAGGAAATTGTGCTACTGAATAGCCAATTAAGTTAATGTGCTTAATACATTATCTAAGCGTTCTTGAATAACCTTATATGATGTATAGCCTTTTGTTAATAAATGAAACTTAGATTCGCTTAATTGTAATAAAACACAAGGGAACCCAGTTACTTGCAATTGCTTTACTAATGCAAATTCATAATAGGCTTGTTCTTTATATTGTTCACTATGTAATTTTTCGAAAAAAGACTCCCGTTGAATACTATATTTCTCTAATATGTGATTATATGCTTCATCATCTGTTAAATCTCTGCCTTCTTGATAAAGTGAATTTTGCAAATCGCCTGCAAATTCAAC
>JAYTXG010000284.1:0-9776 GCA_043743375.1 Sphingobacteriia bacterium | reverse complement strand
TTAATCCGTTACCTACTGAATTCCCAAAATTGTACATCCATTTCTATGGATGTATTTTTTTGTGCATCTTTGTAATACCAATGAAGAAGCTGGACTGGTTTATACTCAGAAAATTTCTCACTACATTTTTCTTCGCAATATTTTTATTTGCGGTGATTGCCATTGTAGTTGATGTTAGTGAGAAAACAGATGATTTTGTAAAATCTCAGTTGGGGCTAAAAAAAATTATTACGTTATATTATTTCGGATTTATTCCTCATATTATTGCATTATTATTTCCGTTATTTGTTTTTATTGCTGTCATTTTTTTTACATCTAAAATGGCTGGTAATAGTGAAATAGTAGCCATACTTGCAAGTGGAACTAGTTATGCTAGATGGCTTCGTCCATATTGGATTGGTGGCGTTATTTTAACCCTAATGTTGTGGTTTGCCAATCATTACGTTGTGCCAAGGGCAAATGTAATCAGGGGGAATTTTGAAGCGAAGTATATAGATGCCAATTCAAGCTATAATTCTCTTTTGGGAAATACCAACAATATTTATTTACGAATTGATTCATTTACTTATGCTGGAATTAATATGTATGATACTGCTACAAAACGAGGCGGTCCAGTTTTTTTATACACTGTAAAAAATAATACTGTTACATATAATTTACGGGCAGATTATATTAGTTGGGATACTTCAACAAAAAAATGGAAAATTGAATCAATTGTAGAACGCCAGATTTTTCCTATGAAAGAAACAGTTGCTATGGATGCAGTTCGTCAAATGAATTACACCATCAAGCCAATTGATCTTAGCAGAGATAAATACACAAAGGATAAACTAACTACTCCCGAGTTGGAGCATTTTATTGAATTAGAAGAATTAAGGGGTTCAGAAGGTTTGAATAGTTTAAAAGTAGAAAGATATAGAAGAGATGCAACTTGTTTAACTGTTCTGCTACTTACTTTAATTGGAGCTATTGTTGCAGGACGAAAAGTAAGGGGTGGAAGTGGGGTACATTTGGCACTTGGATTTGTAATGGCTGCGCTTTTTATCATTACCGACCGTTTTTCAACGATATTTTCTACAAAGGGTAATCTTCCACCATTAATTGCAGCATGGATTCCAAATATCATTTTCGTTTTTGTAATAATATATCTATATCGCAAAGCGCCGAAATAATTTTTGATTTTTTTTAAATTGAATCGGTCCAATTTTGTTATGGTCATCACTTCAACTAACTTCACCAAAATTATTAACATGGGTATTATAAAAGACAGGTTTAAGGCAAAAGCAGACGCTGAGAATATTGAAATCAAAGAAATACTTAAGGAACATGGTAATAAAAAAATTGGGGAAGTTACACTTGCCCAAGTTTATCAGGGAATGCGAGGTATTACAGGTCTAGTTACAGAAACAAGTTTATTGGATGCTCAAGAGGGTATTCGTTTTCGTGGTTATTCTATTCCCGAATTACAACAGAAACTTCCGTCTGCAATTGAAGGAGGAGAACCTTTGCCCGAGGGATTGTTTCATTTGATGTTAGTAGGCGAATTGCCAAATGATGAAGAGGTAAATCACATTACTAATGTATGGCAAAGAAGAAGCCATGTACCCAATCACGTTTTTGCAACTATTGATGCACTTCCAATAACTACTCACCCCATGACTATGTTTGTAGTGGGAGTAATGGCATTGCAAACAGAAAGTAATTTTGCCAAAGAATACGCTAAAGGAATTAATAAAAAAGATTATTGGAGTTCTATTTATGATGATTCGATGGATTTGATTGCACGGTTACCAAGAATTGCAGCTTACATATATAGAAGAAAATATAAAAATAACGAACATATACAGCCAAATGGTTTATTGGATTGGGCAGGAAATTTTGCTCATATGATGGGTTATGAAGATGAAAGTTTTAAGGAATTAATGCGTTTATACATGACCATCCATGCCGACCACGAAGGTGGTAATGTATCTGCACATACTACCCATTTAGTTGGCTCTGCATTAAGTGATCCGTTTTTAAGTTACGCTGCAGGTATGAATGGCTTAGCTGGTCCTTTGCATGGATTAGCTAATCAAGAAGTAATTAAATGGATTTATGAAATGCAGAAACAGTTAGGAACAGATGATCCATCAAAAGAACAAATCGCTAAATATGTTCAAGATACTTTAACTGCTGGCAAAGTAGTTCCTGGATATGGCCATGCAGTATTGCGTAAAACTGATCCCCGCTTTGAAGCACAAATGGAGTTCGGCAAAAAACATATGGCTGATGATAAGTTAGTCAATACAGTATGGAAAATTTACGAAACTGTTCCTCCAATTTTAAAATCTTTAGGTAAAATTAAAAACCCTTGGCCTAATGTAGATGCACATAGTGGAGCATTATTGGTGCATTATGGATTTGTAGAATATGAATTTTATACGGTGTTATTTGCGGTTAGTCGCTCACTAGGTGTATTGGCAAGTTTGTGTTGGGATCGTGCCTTAGCATTTCCACTTGAAAGACCGAAGTCGGTAACTACAGAATCTGTAAAAGCATGGATTGCTGGAAAAGATGAAATTTGGGAATGATGAAGGGACAACTAATTGATTATTCACTAACAATCGCCTACTGAAAGATTGTTAGTGAATTTTACTACTTATGCTAACTTCAATTGGTTCTGTCTAAAGCCTAGGCACTGTAATCATTTTACTAGTAGTATCGGCACAACCATTTCCTGTAACAATTAATTGTACTTTATAAAATTTGTTGGTGTTCTCTTTATTGTAAGTTGTTTCAATAAAACTATAATAATCGTTACTGGTATTTCCGTTTCCAAAATCCCATTTATAGGTATCAATAGTACTTGTAGGAATTGTAGATCTACTATTAAAAGACCAACGTTGTGTGGTTGCATTTTGAGCAACTAAAGTTTCTTCAAACGATGCTTTTGGCCGCGGATTTTCTCCTTTAGAATTCACCAATTTATTGGTGATATATATCAGCCGACCATTTAATTTTATTGATAAGATTACATCATAATCATTTGGATACTTGTATTTATATGTAATTGGATTTCCTATTGTTACGGGTAGCCCATCCGAAAAATCCCATTCGTATGCCGATCCAGTAGGCACGTTTTCTGCTTGTGATGTAAACTGTATCGTTTCATTGCTACAAATATTAAATGCTTCTGCTTTAAAGCTCCCTTTTATGGGATATTTGGCAGGAATGGTAACAGGAATAGTAGTATCAGCTCTACATCCATCATTCGTAATAATCGTTAATTTTACAGGATAAGTTTTATCAGAAATATTGGTAGGGAATTCGTACCTAATTAAACCAATAGAACTTATGGTAGATTTACCATCACCCCAATCCCATCTGTAATAGGAGATATCTCCTTGATTAACTGCTGATGTGCTATTAAATGTGATGTAATTTTCGTTTGAAGTGAAATCTGATTTCACGTTAAAACTAGGTACTGGCTTTGTTTGTTTTCCTTTAGGTTTTACTGGAAATGCAAGCCTAGCAATCATTGTATTTTGGTCTTTCATTACTAGTAAATTTGCTGTAGTAGAAGAGGCTGCTTGGTATGAATAACTCACCGAATTGCCAGTTGTAGTGTTTCCATCTCCAAAACTCCAAATATAATAAGTACCATCAGGAACACCTGTTGCTTTTACTGAAAAGTTAAATACTTCAATGCTTGGAAAACATGCAGATGTTTTATTATAACGAATAACGATATCGCCAAAGCTAATGATAGTTGTGTCTTTATCTACTATTATAGAAGATGCAGTATCTGCTTTAATATCATTAGGTATATTTTCATTTAATACAGTAGAAGTAGCGTCTTTTTTGCAGGATGCAAATCCTATAATTAAAAAACCTAGTATATAATATGCCAATTGCTTGTTCATTAAATAATTAACGGGCTGGTATAGTAATATTAGCAATAGCAGTATCCTTGCAACCAGTATTACTAGTTACTATAAAGCGAATTGAATAATTAGTTGGAGTTGTAGCTTTTGTATATTCTTGTTCAACTATTGTATTGAAGTTATCATTCACAATATTGAAAGGCATTTCCCATCGATATCCAGTTAAAAAACCGTGTGGAATATTCGATTGACTATAAAAAGCCCATTTTTCTGTTGTAGGATAAGAACTCACTACATTTTTTAACATCAATGCTTTTGGTTTGATGTTTTGACCGAAAACTTTAACGGGCTTATGTGTTTTGTAAATAGTTTTCCCATTTAGTGTTATGGTCATTTTAACATCATAATCATTCTGATAAGTAAACTTTTTTGTTACTGGATTACCCGTAACAAATCCTGTTGCATCTGCAAAATCCCAGGTATAAACCGCACCAGTTGGAACTCCTGTAGCTGTTGGGGTGAAAATGAAATATTCATTGGTACATGCTTCATATTGTACTGCATTATAATCTCCTGTAATATTATAAACTGCAGGAACAAATACGTTAATGCCCGCTGTGTCTTTACATCCTGAGTTTGAAGTTACTACCAATTTTACAGGATATGTTTTATCTTCGGCAACATTCGGGAAGTTTTTAGGGATGAAACTATTGGATGTACTGCTTGTGGTGCCATCTGCCCAATCCCAAAAATGATTAGCAATAATTCCTCCATTTGGTACGGAAGATCTACTAGTAAATGTCATGTTGTTTAAAATATTAATATCAGCTAATGCTGAAGAAAAAACTGCGGTGGGAGTAACTTGTTGCCCCAATGCTTTAACGGCAATAGATACTTTATGCAATTCCTGATTAGCGCTATTTTTTACAGTTAAGATTACTGTATAATTTGCTGGGTTACCATAGATATTTTTTACTGAAGCTCCCATCAAAGATTTACCATCACCAAATTCCCAAATATATTTTGCGTCCGATGGAGCACCTATTGCAACTACTGTAAAAGAAAATATTTCATTGCTTGGGAAACAAGCATCTGTTTTGCTGAATTTGATATTTATATTTCCCTCAGTAACACTTGTAGTATCTTTAAATGCGGATGTAGTACCTCCTATTGTTGGTGGAATAGAATTTAATGTGTTGGTATTGTCTGCTGGTGTATCTACCTTTTTATTACATGCAATAAGCAATGCAGTTGCAAAAAGACATTTTTTAAACCATGTTGAGCTGTTTTTCATGTAGAAGTACTTATCACTGTATCTAGTCAAAACGTATTCGAAGGCTTATTATTGCCGAAAAAGTTGAATTTTAAGGCTTTAATAGGACTTAATCCGCCTTAGGCTCAGATCGGCCTTATGGATAGTTAATTATTCTAAATAATCTATTTACTTTTATTAAAATTTAGGAAGGATGAAGCATTTATTTTTAGCATTGATAGTATTGGGTTTAGCACAAAGTTGTAAACAGAAGACACAAATTGATGCTGTTACAGCAAAAAAGGATCCATATAAAAATTTTGCGTTTGATGCTAAAAAAGACCTTGTGTGTGGCATGCCTACTTCAGCTGGTGTTACAGATACCTTGCATTATAACGATAAAGTGTATGGATTTTGCTCGAAAGAGTGTAAAGATGAGTTTGTAAAAAATCCTACTTCTTATTTAAAAGCTAAGTAGTATTTAATTCCTGATGAAATTGATAAATAGTTCTGAATCTTTTCGTTTAACATGAGAATTATTGCATAGCTCAAAAGTTTTGAGTATGAAATCTTTTGTAAATAAAGCAGCATATTCAATTTTAGTTCCACCAAAAGGCGGTCCGCCTTCAAAATCTCTATTAAAAAGTAGGCCCACCAGTTTACCTTGAGGCTTTAAGAGTGAGTGTATTTTTTGTACATATTTTTCACGAAATATTGGATCAAGTGCACAAAAAAAAGTTTGTTCAACAATCAGGTCAAATGAATTGAATAGCGTAAAAAAATCACCAGCAATAATTTTGATCAAAGGATTTTGTCCAAACTTCATTTGAAGTTTTTCTACAAGATTGGGAGCAATATCAATTAAGGTTATATCGGTAAATCCTTGTTGTAATAAATAATCAGCTTCATAACTATTTCCACAACCCGGAATAAGAATGCTACAATTTTTATTGCTTAATTGATCAAAATAAGCCTTCAAGGGAGGAGAAATCTGGGTTAAATCCCATGTTGTTGAATGAGATTGATATCGGCTATTCCAATATGATTCGTTTAAATTTTTTGTACTGTTCATGAATGAAGAATTAAGTTATATTTATTCACTGTATTAAGAAATCTGGTTAAATTAGACGTATTAAAAGTAAATTTTTATTCATTCAATTATAAAACTTGTTTTTTTGAAATTCAATATTGAACTTATTAAACTTGCTTTTGAAAATCATTTTGGTTATTTACCAACAATTATAGCTTCCTCTCCGGGAAGAATTAATTTGATTGGAGAACATACAGATTATACTGGAGGATATGTTTTGCCAGCTGCAATTAATAAATCAATTATTGTTGCTGCATCCATACGAAATAACAATGATGTAGAACTTATATCATTGGACAACAACGAATTTTATCAATTTAATTTGAACTCATTTGCGTGTATACCTAATAATGATCCGTTAAAATGGGCAAACTATATTATGGGTGTTGTAGATCAATTAAAAAAGCGGGGACTTGTTTTTACCGGATTTAATTTGGTTATAAAAGGCAATATTCCCATTGGGGCAGGAATGTCGTCTTCTGCTGCATTATCTTGTTCTGTTGTATTTGCTTTGAATGAGTTATTTCAATTGAAAATTACCAAGTTAGCAATGGTTCTGATTGCACAGTCATGCGAAAATGAATTTATTGGACTCAAATGCGGAATAATGGATCCTTTTGCTAGTATGTTTGGGAAAAAAGATCAATTAATAAAACTGAATTGCAATAAATTATTTTATGATTATATTCCTTTTAATGGTAACGGAGTAAAAATTATTTTGATGGATACTAAAGTAAAACACTCTCTAGCTTCATCGGCTTATAATAAGAGAAGAGAAGAATGTGAGGAGGGTTTTGCCTTTATTAAAAAAAGGTTTCCTGAAGTTGAAACTTTAAGTAATTCAAATCTTCAAATGCTCGTTGAAGCTGTTGATTCGAGATTAAAAAATATATTCAATAGATGTAAATATGTAATTGAGGAAAATAGCCGAATTTTAAATGCTTGTTTGGATTTAAAAAAAGGAGATATGAAAACTATTGGTATGCGAATGTATCAAACTCATTATGGATTAAAAGACTTGTATGAGGTAAGTTGTAATGAGCTAGATTTTATTGTTTCAAGCTGTAAAAATATGAATGAAGTGCTAGGAGCAAGGATGATGGGAGGTGGTTTTGGAGGATCAGTTATTGCATTAATTGATGAACAAGGTGCTGATAAAATAATTGGAGAAATTCAAAGCAAGTATTATGATAAATTTAATGTTTCTATGGGAGTTATTGATGTGGTTTTAAGTGATGGAACGTCAATCGTCAACTGATTTAATTTCTTTAAATTACTCAATTCAAATTATACTTTATATGAACCAATTAAAAAATCTAGATTATATTATATTCTTTATTTATTTTATAATAGTTGCTGGTTATGGTTATTGGATTCATCACAAAAAAAATAAAATTTCAGTTACTGCTTCACACGATTTCTTTTTAGCAGAAGGCTCTCTTACTTGGTGGGCAATTGGTGCTTCTTTAATTGCATCAAATATTTCTGCTGAGCAGTTTATTGGAATGAGTGGTTCTGGATTTAAAATGGGCTTAGCAATTGCTTCTTATGAATGGATGTCTGCGGCAGCATTATTAATTGTAGCTATTTTTTTTATTCCTGTGTATTTAAAAAATAAAATTTATACTATGCCGCAATTTTTAAACCAGCGATATAATGGTACTGTAAGTATGATCATGGCAGTATTTTGGCTGTTGTTATATGTGGTAGTAAATTTAACTTCTATCCTTTATTTAGGTGCTTTAGCTATAAGTAGTATTGCTGGTTTAAACTTAAATATATGTATGTATGGGTTGGCCATTTTTGCAGTTTTTATTACGCTTGGTGGGATGAAAGTGATAGGCTATACCGATGTGATACAGGTTTTCTTTTTAATATCAGGTGGGTTAGTTACCACTTATATAGCATTGAATCTTGTTGCAACACATTTTGGAGAATCAGGTTTTATCAAAGGGTTTCAATTATTGACCCAAAAATCTGAAGACCATTTTCATATGATATTTAAAAAAGAAAATCCCAACTATATGGATCTTCCAGGAATAACAGTACTGATTGGCGGGATGTTAGTGGCAAATTTAAATTACTGGGGATGTAATCAATATATTACTCAAAGAGCATTAGGCGCTGATATCAAAACTGCAAGAACAGGATTATTATTTGCTTCTTTTTTGAAATTGATGATGCCTTTAATTGTTGTGTTGCCCGGCATTGCTGCTTATTTATTGTACAAGGAAGGAAATTTTCAAGTTGAAATGCTTCAGGGGAATGAACTAAATCCGGACAGAGCTTATCCTGTTTTATTAAATTTATTACCCCAAGGATTAAAAGGTTTATCATTTGCCGCATTAACGGCTGCTGTTGTTGCTTCATTAGCAGGAAAAGCAAATAGTATTGCTACTATTTTTACATTGGATATTTATAAAAAAGTAATTGACCCTTCTGTTTCAGAAGAACGACAAATTAAAGTAGGGAAGATAACTGTTATTATTGCTCTATTTCTTGCGATACTCATTGCACCATTAATGGGAATCGATAAGAAAGGGGGATTTCAGTATATTCAAGAATATACAGGATTTGTTTCACCAGGAATTTTTGCTATGTTTATTTTAGGTTTCTTTTGGAAACAAACAACATCAAATGCTGCATTATTTGCTACTATAGGAGGATTTTTACTTTCTTTATTTTTTAAATTTATGCCTGTTTTTATTAATCTTAAATTTTTAGCTGAACTAGGATTTTCTAAAATGAATGATCAAGGAGTTTATGAAATGCCATTCTTAGACAGAATGGGTTTTGTATTTTTGATATGTGTATTTGGCATGATTATAATTAGTAAAATAGATAAAAAAAGAGGAATACAATCTAAAGGATTATCTATTGAAAAATCGATGTTTAGATTGCAGCCCTCTTTGTTAGCTGGCGTTGTGTTGGTAGTTGGAATAATTACCGCTTTATATACTTATTTCTGGTAAATAATTTATCTACCCATCCAACCTCCATCAACCGTTAAAATAGTTCCATTTACATAATCCGAAGCTGGGGAAGACAAAAACACAAACGCACCTGTTAAATCATCTGGGGTACCCCATCTATTTGCAGGAATGCGTGATAAGATTGCAGCGCTTCTTTCTTTATCTGCACGAAGTAGAGCTGTGTTATCGGTTGCAATATAACCTGGTGCAACTCCATTCACTGTAATGCCATGTTGTGCCCATTCATTGGCAAATGATTTTAGTAGGGAGGAAATAGCTCCTTTACTAGCAGCATATCCAGGCACATTAATACCACCTTGAAAACTGAGTAAAGAACAAGTAAATACAATTTTTCCGTACTTATTTTCTAACATTTGTTTTCCAATTTCTCTGGTAATAATAAACTGGGCATTCAAATTTATATTAATGATTAAATCCCAATAATCATCTGGATGTTCTGCTACAGGTTTACGCATAATATGCCCTGCATTATTAATTAGTATATCAATTTTTGGATGATCAGCTTTTGCTTTATTTAAGAAAGCATACAATGAATCTCTATTAGAAAAATCTGCTTCATAGCGATAGAATTTCCT
>JAYTXG010000283.1:0-3104 GCA_043743375.1 Sphingobacteriia bacterium | reverse complement strand
AAGTAATGGAGGTTATGCATCAAAAAAATTTCAGTCTGTATTTTTAGACAATGCACTTGCTTTTATTGAGCTAAGGTATTCTCCTAAAAAGCCAATTGTAACAAATATATTCGGACTAAAGTCTACCACCATTTTTGCTGTAAGGGTTAGTGCTTTTGCTGTTGGATTCGATACAGAGGCGTTTGACAGGAACCTGCCTAATAATATTCCAGGAACTACTTTTAAATCTGAAGCTAAAGATTATAGAGCAATAAACTTTATGGTAGGTTTTTACGATTTGTACAATGTTAGAAAACCGAATCGAAAATTTTATTTTTACGATCGCATTTATGTTGGACTAACAAGTGCTTCTTTACCTGCTTTATCAACTTCGGCAAATGGAATAAAACAAATACAAAGAAACCCTACTAACGCTACTTCTTTTTCAATTCAATATGGAATTGGAATTCACAAAACACTTTCTAAAAAATTTTCTACATCACTCGGTATAGATTATTTTTATACAAAGCCAATATTTAAGAATGTTAAGACCGATTTAATAAACGGAACTTCAACTTATAGCGATATTACTTTGTCTATTTCTTTATTATCGATAATGTCAATTTCTTTTAATTTCTCTCTATAAAATTATATATATCAATATGTCTATGTTGAATAATATATTTCTATTAATAAGACTCTAATAAACAGAAAAAATCGAATAAGTTATTTGCCTTTTTCTATTAAAGATTAATTATTAACGAACAATTGTTTTATAATTGGTTTGAACTGTCAATAAAATTACATTTTTGTTCTATATATTTTTAAGTGTAACGTTAATTGTATTTTTACTTTTTGCACAAGAACATTTTAGATTTAAATCATTTATTTGTTCGTGCTCTATTGTATATGTCTTTTTTCAATTTAGTGTTGTCGATTGGCTTTTAAACTTTAATTTAATTTTAGGTATACTAGCAATATTGTTAAACACAGTTTGGTTTAGTTTTACCATTCTCTTTTCATATTACTTACATAAAATAAATAGTATTTTTAAGGGATATTGTTTTTTTATATTGTTGTGGTTGATTAATGAATATACTCATTTGTATGGAGTATTAAAATGGCCATGGTTAAATCTCGGTAATTTTTTTGGTTTTGCTCCTAACTTGGTTCAGTGGTATGAATATACTGGAATTGGGGGCGGGACACTATGGATCTTGATATTTTCATGTTTATTACATTATTTTCTCAAGAATAATAAGTTAATTATACTATTATATATTCTAATAGTCATAATATTACCATTGTTGATATCAGTGTCTTTAAAAAAATCAAATATTAAAAACTATGGAGAAGTTAAAATCACATTTGAACAAACTCCAACTAATTGCAATAATAAATGCGACATAGAGAATATAGAATATTCAGTGTTAGAAATTTCTAAAAAAGATTCTTCTTTATTTTCAAAAAAAAGACAAAAAGACCATTGTATAATTTTCCCTGAGGGATATATCCAAACACCAAGTACTACTAATTTTATCTCTACTTATTTTTCAAAGTCAAATACTTTAAAGAAGATTGGACCTCATGTTTCTATTCTGTTTGGTGGAATTTTATTCGAAAAAACAAAAACTGAAATTAAATATTATAATGTAGTATGGGTTTATTCTAAAAAAAAAGTAAAAGTGTATAAAAAGACAAAACTTGTACCAGTATTTGAAGAAAATGTTTTACTACAAAAACAGATTCAAAACGTTCTAGTAACTGATTTTCAAATGGGTTCGATAACTGCGAACTTTATTAACCAGCAACCTATAGCTTCGGAATCAGGAGAATATCTAATAAATATTTGTTATGAGGTAGCATTTGGTGCTTTTATTGCATCAAAAACAAATTTTTATAAAAGTGTAGTTTTTGTTTTATCAAATGATGAATGGATAAAATCTTTGAAAGGAAAACTTCAACATTTTAATTTTTCGAAGCTTCGCGCTATTGAAACTCGAAGAATGTTAGTTATCGTTACAAATAAGGGGTTCTCGGGTATAGTTGATGAAAATGGTAATCTAATATCATTAAATAATGGAAATAAAGAAAAGTGGTTAAACACAAATATAAACTTCCTTGGAACTAAAACGTTTTATGCAAAACATGGAGACTGGTTATACGTTGCATCTTTTTTATTATTTATAATTTCAATTATTAAAAACTTAATCAAAAAAAGACACATTTGAACATAGTTTGATGTTTTTTTAATTCAGCAAGGCCAACTGACCCATCAAATGCACCAAATTATAATTTTATTCCTCATATAATAGATGATTATTATGTTACAAATGTTTATACAAAAGGTTTAGTTGGAGATCAATTATATTTGGCGGCGTATGAAGCATTTTGTAAGAAACCAGCAAATAAAAAGTTATCTATAAGAGAAGCACATACTACAATTAATCGATCATCTAATCATTAATAAATTTTATGAAATATACTATTATCTTAATTTTCTTTATTTCTTGCAATCTTATCAATACTGAATATTCTGAGTATAAAAACCAAATTAAATTCTTTCAAAATATTCTGGATAAAAATAATTTTGTCGATAGCACAAAAGAATTTATAAGCTCTCTTTCGAAAATGATTAGTCCAAATAATATTGATTATCAAAGAGTGTTAAAGTTGAAGTTAATTAATGAAGACTCGTATATTCACTTCAAATCTCCATTTTGTATTAGCCTTGTAACAAGGAAAAAGAAAAATTCAGATGGCAGTTTTAAGTTTATGTATTAATGAATAATTTAAATGAAGGAGAATTTGCATGTAGTATTAATAATCTTTATACATTAAATCAAGATGAAAATATTGGAATACTGAATTTTAAAGCACAGAGCTTAGATGGGGCAATCAATTTAATTATTGTAAAAGGCGAATAGTTAATATTAGTGACCTTCTAATTTATAAATCAATATTATTGTTAATTATCTGTTTATTACTTCTTCTTTATCATTTCAATAGTTTAATAGATTATTTTCGGTAGCAATTAAAAACATGAAAAAACAGTTGCTGTTTTGCGGAATGCTATTTGTTATTCAATCTGTGGCTCAATCGGATATATTATTATTGCAAAAAAA
>JAYTXG010000282.1:0-6766 GCA_043743375.1 Sphingobacteriia bacterium | reverse complement strand
CCAATTTACCAGCTTTTGGCCCACATCATAATTTTGATCAAAGATGCATTTTTTATTGTTCATTATTAGGGTTAAAATAAAATGTGTATTTTCATAATTCATTTAATCGCTTTTATATGGGCATGTTAAAAGAATTTAAAGAGTTTGCTGTAAGGGGTAATTTAATAGATACAGCGGTTGCATTTGTAATGGGTGTTTCTTTTGGCAAAATCGTTTCTTCTTTTGTAGATGGAATTGTAATGCCATTAGTAGGGATGCTTACTGGTGGAGTTAATTTTAATGATAAAAAATTGGTATTAAAAGATGCAATTGAGCAAGTTAAAGATGGTGTTGGAAAAATAGCAACTCCTGCAGTTGCCGAAGTTTCCATAAAATATGGAAGTTTTATTACTAATTTATTGGATTTTGTGATTGTAGCTTTTGCTGTTTTTATGGTAATTAAAGGCATTAATAAAATGAAAAAAGAAGAACCAGCTCTAATTGTAGAAGTACCAGTTGTTTCAAGTACTGATGCTCTATTAATAGAAATCCGTGATTCTTTAAAAAAGTAGAAAGGCTTTAGTGGATAACTATTTAGCAAAACAAGCATTTTTAATATCTGTTTCTGTTTCTTTGTAATAATCAACCATTATAGTAGTGAGTGCAGTTAATTACCAGATTAAGTTAGATCAGTTTGAAGGGCCTTTCGATCTACTGCTTTTTTTTATAGAACGCGATGAGTTAGATATATACAATATTCCAATTACAAAAATCATCAACGATTTTTTAGATTTTATTCATAGCTCAGAAAAAATTAATATTGAGTTGAGTAGTGAATTTATTTTATTTATATCAACACTAATGCGCATCAAGGCGCGTTTATTATTGCCGCGAAAAGAAATTGACTCGTCTGGCAATGAAGTAGATCCTCGTCAGGAATTAATTGATAAAATACTAGAATATAAGCGCTTTAAAGAAGCTGCAACTCAAATGGCTGAAATGGAAGCCATGCGAATGCTGATGGTTAAACGAGGCAACCTTCAAAAAGAAATAGCGTTGATTGGTGAGGAAGCTTCTGAAGGAACCGAAATTCAGAATATTACTTTATTCAAACTAATGAAAGCTTTTGAAAAAGTAATGTTGCGTGTGCATGACCGACAAAATAAACCTGTACATACTGTTGTAAAGTATAATTATACAATGGAAGGCATAAGGGATTACATGTTGGATTTTGTTGGAAGAGAAAAAACGGTGGCCTTCGAAAAAGTATTTGAAAATTGTGAAGATCGTGTTCATGCAATTTTTTATTTCTTATCTATTCTCGAATTATCTCAGCAGAAATTCATGCAGCTATTGGTTGGGCAAGGAATGAATAATTTTATTGTAGAATGGAATGAAAATAGGGAAGCTGATATAGCTGATGAAGGTATCGGTAGTTCGTTTCCCTCAGAAAAATAGATTTTTATCGACCTATTGCATCATCTTAGAACTCACTTTCACGCTGTCTTTCATCAATTCCTTTACTGCATCTGCAATTCCTTGAGCATCATAAGCACATTCTCTATGTAGTTCCTTTAGCGTTCCATGTTCTACCAACCTATCAGGGATGCCGAGTATTTTTATTGCAGCATTGTAATTATGTTGATTCATAAACTCTAGAATTGCAGAGCCAAATCCACCAACTACAGTTCCATCTTCTACAGTTACAATTTTATTATACTTGCTAAAGACTTCATGCAATAAATTATCGTCAATTGGTTTTACAAATCGTAAATCATAATGTGCAGGATCTATGCCTTGAGTTCTCAACTCTCTAATTGCAGCTTGTGCAAAATTACCAGGATGGCCAAAGCTTAAAATGGCAATTTCTTTTCCATCTTTTAATTTCCTGCCTTTACCTATTGTAATTTCTTCAAAAGGAGTTTTCCATTCTGGCATTACACCTTCGCCTCTAGGGTATCTGATTACAAAGGGATAGTTATTTGAATCCAATTGTGCAGTGTACATTAAATTACGTAACTCTTTTTCATTCATTGGTGCGCTAACCACCATATTTGGTATACAGCGCATATAAGGAATATCATAACAACCATGGTGCGTTGGTCCATCTTCTCCTACCAACCCTGCTCTATCTAAACAAAAAACAACTGGTAATTTTTGTATCGCCACATCATGCACAACCTGATCGTATGATCTTTGCATGAAAGTAGAATAAATATTACAAAATACACGAAGACCCTGTGTAGCCATACCAGCACTAAGAGTAACTGCGTGCTGCTCACAAATGCCAACATCAAATGCACGATTAGGCATTTTTTCCATCATATATTTTAAAGAAGAACCGCTAGGCATTGCGGGTGTAACGCCCATTATTTTATTGTTCATCTCTGCAAGCTCAATTATGGTATGCCCAAATACATCTTGGTATTTAGTAGGTTGAGGAACATCTATTTTTTTCTTATAAATTTCTCCTGTTACTTTATCAAATAAACCTGGTGCATGCCATTTGGTTTGATCTTTCTCTGCCAATGCATAGCCTTTACCTTTAACAGTTACGATATGTAAAATTTTTGGGCCAGGTATGTCTTTTAAATCTTTTAAGACATCTACTAAATTAGAAATATTATGTCCGTCTATTGGCCCAAAATAACGCAGTTTTAATGCTTCAAATAAGTTACTGCTTTTGCTAACAACTCCTTTTAAACTGGCCTCGAATTTACTTGCCATTTCTCTAGAGAAGTTTTTTCCGATTGGTAGCTTGCCCATCATATTCCACACTTCATCACGAACCTTATTATAAGTTGGTGAGGTACTGATATCTGTTAAGTATTCTTTTAAAGCACCTACGTTTGGATCGATGCTCATGCAATTGTCGTTCAAAATAATTAATACATCACTATCTGCAACTCCAGCATGGTTCATTGCTTCAAAAGCCATACCCGCAGTCATAGACCCATCTCCAATAACTGCAACTGATTTTCTATTTTCTCCACGATACTTAGCAGCCATTGCCATGCCCAAGGCAGCAGAAATAGAAGTAGATGAGTGGCCAACGCCAAAAGTGTCGTATTCACTTTCAGATCTTTTTGGAAATCCACTTAACCCATTGTATTTTCTATTAGTTGCAAAATTATCTCTTCTGCCTGTTAAAATTTTGTGACCATAAGCTTGGTGACCTACATCCCACACTAATTGGTCGTAAGGAGTATTGTACACATAATGTAAGGCAACACTTAATTCAACAACGCCTAAACTAGCTGCAAAGTGACCTCCATTAACGCTTACTATATCAATAATATATTGGCGCAATTCGTCGCAAACTTGGTGAAGTTGTTCTTTACCTAATTTTTTGAGGTCTGAAGGGCTATCTATTTTTTGTAATAATGGTCCGGGTTTAAACTCCATGCGTCCTTTGTTTAGGGTATAAAACTACGATTTTAGGGCTTAATTACCCCTATTCAACTATAGAACATCATATATAATCGAAGGTTCAACGGATTAAAACTATTTTTTTACCTAATAGCCGTCAATTTTACCATTAATCCTATTTGGCAGTGTAAGCGAAGCAGCTTATTTTACTTTTGATTCACATGCGAAAACAGAAAAAAGAGATATTGTATTGGTGGTGCCACTTAGGAGGATGGGTATTATATGGATTAACGATGGTGTTTTTTGCCTTTGTATTTGATAGCCAGATCAACAGCATTTTTTACCCAAAGCTGTTGTTAATTATCATTTCTGGATTGTTTTTTACCCATATTTTAAGATTACTCATTAAAGCATTTGGTCTTCGCCCCCCAGAACTTTCTCAAAAATGGTGGATGCTTACAGTGGTATTATTATTAATTATTGTATTATTTAATTTAACCAATAGTGCATTAGCTGAGTGGCTGCATTTATACAATCCACTTAAAAAAATCTCTGTTGATAAACGTTTTTTAGTAAATCTAGTATCCGATTCTCCATTGATTTTAGTTTGGGTATCGATCTATTATTTATGGCATTATATTGAATTAGGTAATAAAAATGATATTCAAAAAGTTAAGTTAGAGAGTTTGGTTAAGGACTTAGAATTAAATACTATAAAGTCGCATATCAATCCACATTTTATCTTCAATGCATTAAATAGTATTAGGGCGTTGGTTGATGAAAATCCGGGGCGGGCAAGAACTGCAATTACAGAGTTGAGTAATATTTTGCGAAGTAGTATGCAAACTGAAAAACAACAAACTGTTCCGTTTGAACAAGAGTTAAACATTGTTAAAGATTATCTTGCCTTAGAACATATTCGTTTTGAAGATCGGTTACAAATACAATACGATATAGATGAAGACACAATGGATCAGCCAATACCACCAATGATGTTGCAAACATTAGTAGAAAATGCTATTAAACATGGAATTAGTAAACTTAAAGAAGGCGGAGTAGTAAAAGTAATTTCCAATTTTAAAGATAATCATCACGAGATTGTAGTGCAAAATACGGGTAGCTTATCTATTCAAGAAAACGCGGAAGGATTTGGCATAAAAAGTACCCGTTACCGCTTAAAATTATTGTTTGGGAAAAGAGCTAACTTTAGCATTGCTGATAAAGGGAATAATATAGTAGAAGCAATGATAATTATGCCTGTAAATGAATTACATGTTCAAATAAAATAACAATTATTTATATGGCAATCAAAGCAATTATTATTGATGATGAAAGACTTGCTCGTAACGAACTAAAAAAACTGTTACAAGATCATAACGATATAGAAGTGATTGACGAAGCTGCTAATGCAGATGATGGTATCGAAAAAATTGAAACGCTTAATCCGGATCTTATTTTCTTAGATATACAAATGCCCGGAAAAACAGGATTTGATTTATTGGCTGAAGTCGAAAAAGCACCTAAAGTAATATTTACTACAGCTTATGATGAGTATGCCATAAAAGCATTTGAAGTAAATGCATTGGATTATTTATTAAAACCAATTGAGCCAAAACGTTTGGCTGATGCAATTCAAAAATTACAAGCTGAAATTTTTAAAGAAAATATTGGATCATCAGGATCAAGTAGAGGTCCTTTAACTGAGTTTGATCAAGTATTTGTAAAAGATGGTGAGCGTTGTTGGTTTGTAAAACTGGGGGAAATTAGGCTATTTGAAAGTGTTGGAAATTATGCCAAAGTATTTTTTGGCACAAACAAGCCACTCATTTTAAAATCCCTTAATGCTTTAGAAGAAAGGTTAGATGATAGAATGTTTTTTCGTGCCAATAGAAAACATATTATTAATCTTCGTTGGATAGAAAAGATAGAACCTTATTTTAATGGAGGTTTAATTTTAGATTTAAAAGGGGGAGAAAAAATAGAAGTTAGCCGTCGCCAAACTGTTAAGTTCAAAGAGATGATGAGTCTTTAGAAATAAGAGATAAGAGATTGGAATTAAGAGGTAATTATTTATTAAATAAAAGGTATGAAAAAGATAATTGGTTTATTTGTTTTGATATTTAGCAGTTGTTTATTATATGCTCAAAATATAGATGTAGTCATCAATGCAGCCGAAGTAGAAAGAATTGAAAAAACATTATCTGCTGATGATATGCAAGGTAGAAGAACATTTACACCTGGCATTGATAAAGCTGCAGCATTTATAGCTGACGAGTTTAAGAAAGCTGGTTTGCAAACTTTTAAGCAAGATGGAAATTATTTGCAATCATTTAAAATGGTTAAAGCCAAATTTATTAGTGCAACTGGAATAATTAATGGATCTTCTGTAGAGTCTAAAAATATTATAGCGGTTACTTGCAAGTCGAATCTGTTGATTGATGAAAAGTCTGGTTACGATCTAGCATATATTAACAAAGGAGCCAATTTTAACACTGAAATAAGAAAATATAGTTCATTACCTAAAAACACCATTGTATTAGTAGACACTTCATTTAGTTCCACTTTTAGTAGATTGGTAAGATTAAAGAATGGATTGTTTCAATCTGAAAACTCAATAATTTTTGTTTTATCTGCTCAAGTACCTACGTCATATTCATTTCAAGCAAAACATGAAATAGAAGAACAGTCATTAAGTAATATAGTAGGAATTATACCTGGTAAAACACTTCAGAATGAGTTTGTTATTTTTTCTGGTCATTACGATCATTTAGGAATGGATAGTAAAAAAGCAGTGAATAATGATTCTATTTATAATGGAGCTAATGATGATGCAGCAGGAACAACTGCTGTAATGGTATTGGCTAATTATTTTAGAATTTTAAATAATAATGAACGCACATTAATTTTTGCTGCATTTACTGCTGAAGAAATTGGTGGATTTGGTGCCTCATATTTCTCAAAACAATTTAATCCAGAAAATGTAAAAGCAATGTTTAATATTGAAATGATAGGCACTGAAAGTAAATGGGGTACAAATAGTGCCTATATTACTGGTTTTGAAAAAACCGATATGGGTAAAATTTTACAAAAAAATTTAGAAGGTACTGGATTTAATTTTTATGCTGACCCATATCCAGATCAACAATTATTTTATAGATCTGATAATGCAACATTGGCAAGATTAGGTGTTCCTGCACACACTATTTCTACCTCTAAAATGGAAAATCCTCCAAACAACGAGCCTAATTATCACCAAGTTTCCGATGAAATTGGAACACTCAATATTCCTAATATGACGCAAATAATTAGATCAATTGCATTAAGTGCAAAAGGGATCATTAGCGGAAAGGAAACTCCAACACGTGTAGATGCAAGTATACTTCGTTAAATAGTAAATTACATCTGTTTTAATTTCTTC
>JAYTXG010000281.1:0-2928 GCA_043743375.1 Sphingobacteriia bacterium | reverse complement strand
AATTCTCCACTTAATACCCTTCTCGAATAGATATTACTTGTGTAAGGCTCAAAACATTCATTGTTACCAAATATCTGTGAGGTAGATGCTGTGGGCATTGGAGCAACAAGTAAGGAATTTCTAACTCCAAACTGTTTTACTTCTTTTTTTAGTGATGTCCAATTCCAACGGTCAGTCGGAATTACGCCCCACATATCAAATTGAAATATTCCTTTTGATACTGGTGAGCCTACAAATGTTTCATAAGCACCAAATTCTTTTGCCAAATCTTTACTGGCTGTCATGGCAGCAAAGTAGATGGTTTCAAAAATATTTTTGTTCAGCATTTTTGCCAGTTCGCTTTCAAAAGGTAATCGCAATAAAATAAAAGCGTCTGCTAAACCTTGTACACCTATACCTATCGGGCGATGTTTAATATTAGAAGTTCTGGCTTCTTCAATGGGATAGTAATTATTGTCAATAACAGCATTTAAATTTTTAGTAACCTGATAAGCTACTTCATATAATTTTGCATGGTCAAATTTTCCATCAATAACAAAACGAGGCAAAGCCAATGAGGCTAAATTACACACTGCTACTTCTTCGGGTGATGTGTATTCTAAGATTTCCGTGCAAAGATTACTACTTTTAATGGTACCCAAATTTTGTTGATTGCTTTTACTGTTAGCTGCATCTTTATACAGTAAATAAGGTGTACCTGTTTCAATTTGAGATTCTAATATCTTAAACCAAAGCTCTTGTGCTTTAATGGTTTTTCTTGCCTTGCCTTCAACTTCATATTTTGTATATAATTTTTCGAATGCTTCTCCCCAACAATCGCTTAATCCTGGCGCCTCATTAGGACAAAATAAACTCCAATCTTCATTGGCTTCCACACGTTTCATAAATAAATCGCTCACCCATAAAGCAAAAAATAAATCTCTTGCCCTCATTTCTTCTTTGCCATGATTTTTTCTCAAGTCTAAAAATCCAAATACATCCAAATGCCAAGGTTCTAAATAAATGGCAAATGCACCTTTACGTTTACCACCACCTTGATCAACATATCTCGCAGTGTCATTAAATACACGAAGCATCGGAATAATGCCATTGCTAGTACCATTGGTGCCTCCAATATAACTACCAGTTGCCCTGATGTTGTGAATTGCTAACCCAATACCTCCAGCACTTTGAGAAATTTTAGCTGTTTGTTTTAATGTATCATAAATACCATCAATGCTATCTTCCTTCATGGTTAATAAAAAACAACTACTCATTTGCGGCTTTGGTGTACCAGCATTAAAGAGTGTTGGAGTAGCATGAGTAAACCATCGCTCACTCATGAGATGATACGTTTTTATTGCTTCATCAATATTATTTTTATGGATCCCTACTGCCACCCTCATATACATGTGTTGCGGGCGTTCTGCAATTTTTCCATCAATTTTTAATAGGTATGATTTTTCCAATGTTTTAAATCCGAAATAATCAAACCCATAATCTCTATCGTAAATAATTGTACTATCTAAAATATCTGTATGTTCCTCTATTATCTGCATTACATCATCAGCTATTAACGGTAGTAATTTGCCCGTTGCTTTATCTGTATATTGATGCAATTTTCTCATTGTAGCAGTGAAAGATTTCACCGTATTTTTATGCAAATTGCTTACAGCTATTCGTGATGCTAGAATTGCATAATCGGGATGTGAAATTGTTAACGATGCAGCAGTTTCTGCGGCAAGGTTATCTAACTCAGTAGTTGGCACACCATCATAAATACCTTCAATGGTTTTCTTTGCAACATCTATTGCATTAACTATAGGATTAAGGCTGTAACTTAATTTTTCGATTCTTGCAGTTACTTTATCAAATTTTACTGATTCTTTCTTGCCGTTTCTTTTTATTACAAACATAATACGATATGTGATTGTTGATTTATTGTTTTTTAAATAAAGGTTTTTTATGTAAGCAATGGAAGTTCACACTTCATAAATCCTAAAAATCTTCTTCAGTTGAAAATGCTTGTACTTCATTATTATTCATTACTCCAGCTTTTTGATAATCACCAACTCTTTTTTCAAAGAAATTTGTTTTGCCCTGTAATGAGATCATTTCCATAAAATCGAATGGATTAGTAGCATTGTAAATTTTTGAATAGCCCAATTCACTCAGCCAACGATCAGCTACAAACTCAATATACTGTTGCATTAAAATGGCATTCATTCCAATTAACCCTACAGGCAAAGCCTCAGTTATAAATTCTTTTTCAATAACTACTGCATCGCTTATTATCCCTTGCACTTGTTTTTCGGTTAATTTATTTTGCAACATGCTATAAAGCAAACAGGCAAATTCACAATGTAAGCCTTCATCTCTGCTTATTAATTCATTACTGAAAGTAAGCCCTGGCATCAACCCTCTTTTCTTTAACCAGAAAATAGAACAAAAACTTCCGCTAAAAAATATACCTTCTACTGCTGCAAACGCTACAAGACGTTCAGCAAAATTTCCGTTGTTGATCCAACGTAAAGCCCATTCAGCTTTTTTCTTTACCGCTGGTATCGTATCTATTGCGTGAAAAAGTTTATGTTTTTCAGCTGGATTTTTAATGTATGTATCAATCAGCAAAGCATAAGTTTCACTATGTATGTTTTCCATCATAATTTGAAACCCATAAAAACATCTTGCCTCTGGCAACTGCACTTCACTCATAAAGTTTACAGCAAGATTTTCATTTACAATACCATCACTTGCTGCAAAAAATGCTAATATGTGACTGATAAAATGGCGTTCGCCATCATTGAGATTTTCCCAATCTTTTTGGTCGCCACTTAGGTCAATTTCTTCGGCAGTCCAAAAACTAGCTTCGTGTTTTTTATATTGCTCCCAAACTTTTGGATAGTTAATAGGAAGTATAACAAACCTGTCCTTGTTTTCTTTTAATAA
>JAYTXG010000280.1:0-1860 GCA_043743375.1 Sphingobacteriia bacterium | reverse complement strand
CTGTCCTTTCCACGCGCCTCTCCATTATTCTTCCAACTTCATATTCCTCACGCTGTATTGCCTGAGTCGATACAAGTTCGGAATGGATGTAAGAATAATTTAGTTAAGCCTACTTTGAAGTAATGGCTTTAAGGCGGACTCTGGAAAATAGTGTGAATAAATTTTTGAAATGAGGCGTAAGCAACGAATGTTGTTTGAGAACGCCAAAGGCGTACGAGTTTCATTCGTTGTAGCCGAATGATAAAAATTTAGCTATTTTACAGCAGCCTTAACTTTTTTGGTACTTTTTGTGTTAAGACAAAAAGTACAGTTAATAGTCTTCCCCTAAATTAAAAACTACTCCCAATCGAAGCGTATTGCTTAAAGGATTTCGTGTAATACCACTACCAGAAGGCACTAAGTAGGAAACATTCACTGTCATAAAGTTTAAATTAAAACCAGCACCTGCAGAAAAAGAACTGCGATTGCCCCTGCTTTTATCTTCATAAAAATATCCGGCTCTTAAAAAAAACTTTTCATCATAGCTATATTCAGCACCAAATGATGCAATAAAAGATTTAGGATCGGAAAATGATTTCCCATAACTATTTATCACACTCATGCTTCTGTAAACAGCTAATTTAGTTGAATCATCACTAAAAACACCAGTAGCAATTGGCGCAGCAGGAACCAACAATTTATTAAAATCTACTGCAAAAGTAACTTTACTTGTTTCATCAAACGCTTTTGTATATGCTAAACCTAATCCCAAATTAGCAGGTAAAAAATCTTTATTACGTGCATCATTGGTATACCCCATTTTAGTGCCTAAATTAGAAATAGCCAATCCTGCACTAAATCCTTGCCCATCGCCATTTACACCATTATAAAATAAAGAAACATCACCAGCAATTGAATTGCCTGCTCTGTATACAACGCCAGTACCAACGTCACCAGTAACCAATCTCGAATTAATATAACGTATGGCAACTGCTATACTCATTTTACTACTTAACACTCGTGTATATCCCCCGTCTATTGCAAATTCAGTGGGACGAACAGTGTTTAATATATTTCCCGAATAATCTGTCAATTGAATATTACCTAAACTAAAAAATCGGAGTGAGCTAGAAATAGCACTTGTTTCATTTAGTTTATGGTACACTCCCATACTGGCTAAATAAACATCTGTTAATCCTAAATCACGCAACCAAGGAGTATAGTTAAAAGCAATACCTGTACGCTTTTTAGCAAAACCTACTTTAGCTAAGTTCCAAAAAACGGCGTTTGCTTCAGGGGCCGTTGCAATAGCTGCATCACCCATTCCGCCTGCACGTGCATCTGGCGAAATACGCAGAAATGGAACCGCAGTAGAAACAATATTAATTGAATCGGTTTGTGCCTGAAGACCAGAAAAAATTCCGATCATCAATATGCTTGCAACAATAATTTTTTTGCAAAAATGATTCATACACTTTGTTTTAAGTACAACAATAATTTCTTAACGAATAAAAGGGTAAAATAGTGTAGAATTTAAGCCATTCAGTGTGTTTAATAGAGCAGTAATTGTGCAGCGCTTTGAGTTTGTTGAGTACCTGCTGATACAATAATACGATAAAAATAGATTCCGTGCGCCAATTTCTGTCCATAATCGCTATCGCCTTTCCAACTAATTTGTACATTTCTTGTTCCCTCTGTATTAAGCAAGCGTTGTATAGACCTCACTTTCTGTCCGGCATTCGAAAAAATTTGAATATCTACCAACAGATTTGTATTGGGTTGATTGTGCTCAAAAGCAAATTGAGTAGTTGTTGTAAAAGGATTGGGAAAATTTCTTACAGCTGTAATCTGCAATTTTTTTTGATTCATAACTGTAAATTG
>JAYTXG010000279.1:0-5408 GCA_043743375.1 Sphingobacteriia bacterium | reverse complement strand
TCTGCAGCCAAATACTTTAACACTAAAATTATTTTTTGGGCAAGAGGTATTTGTAGAATATTTAAATTTCGTTTACTATAAACAGGAATATTTTTTTGTTTAAAATAGGCACTTAATGCTTCGCCATATTTGTTTTCTTTAAAGATGATGGCAATCTTACCAGGCGCCACACCCTTTTCTAACAAGGATGCCACTTCTACCGTAAGATGGATCATTTCTTGTTGCTGATTTTCATATTCAGCAATAGTTGGTAATGTTTTTATTGTATTGATAGCCGTATTTGCTGCTATTAAGTTTTTTGAAAGTCCGTCTATTTTCTTTACCAATCTTTCTTCATTCCTATCAATTAGTGTTTTTGAAATATCTAATATTGGTTGGGTAGATCTATAATTATTGGCAAGCACAATCGTTAATAAAGAAGCAGCATGCTTACCAGCAAACTGTTCCATGTTTTCAATATTAGCACCTTGGAATCGGTAGATGCTTTGATCATCATCACCTACAACAAAAATATTTGGTTGTTCCCAAAATCCTGTAAGTAACTCCACCAAATTATTTTGCGTTCCGCTGGTATCTTGGTATTCGTCAACTAGTATATATTGGTATTGTTCTTGGTATCGTGCCAATAAAGTTTTGTTTTCTTTAAATTCTTTTAATACCCAATTGATCATATCATCAAAATCATACCGATTTCTTTTTTTCATTAATTCCTGAAAATATTCAAATTCATTAACTGCTGCTTGCAGTTTTTCCATCTTTTCTATTGCTTCATCTAACTTATTCTGTTTTAAATCTCCCTTTTTAAATTGTTTATAAGCACGTTGATAAATAAATTCTTCTCTCACAGGTAAATCATTAATATAAGCATGAACCGCTGTGTTAATTTGATCTGGTGTCCATCCTTCCTTCTTCATATTACTGAATAACTGCTTCAGGTTATTAATTTCGAAATATACATCTCCTCTATATCTTTTGAGTGGATGATTCTTAGGAAAAGCATCAATTAGGTCTTTAAACAATTGAATACTTTCTAATTCTGAAATAGGATCGAGTGATGTTTTCTCAAATAAGGAAAGATTGTCTTGAATAATATCATTGCAAAATGCGTGGAAAGTGTAAATATTTACTTTGTATGAATCGGCACCAATTAAACTTAATAAACGTTTACGCATGGCAACAACACCTGCATCTGTATACGTTAAGCAAAGAATATTTTCTGGCTTTGTATCTGTTTCTAATAATATTTTTCCAATTCTTGCGCTTAGTATTTGTGTTTTTCCAGTACCTGGTCCGGCTATAACCATAACGGGTCCTTCAAGTGTATCCACGGCCCTTTTTTGCTCCGCATTCAGCAAGCAATATATTTGATTAAAGTGCGATATTTGTTCCTGTCTTGTTGCCATGCAATAAAGATACCATGAACATTATTACCCCCAAAACTGTTATTCTTATTAATTATTTAAAACATGTCCAAAGTATACAGTATTAAAACAGTTCAAAAAATACCCATTTCATTAGATACAGCTTGGGACTTTTTTAGCAAGCCCAATAATCTTAAAGACATCACTCCTAGCAACTTAGGATTTAATATCGTTAGTAAACACCATGGTGATAAAATGTATGCGGGGCAAATTATAGAATATACCGTAAAGCCTATACTAGGAATTCCTTTGTATTGGATGACAGAAATTACTCAAGTTGTAAATAATCAATACTTTATAGATGAACAACGATTTGGCCCATATAGTATGTGGCATCATCAACATCATTTTAAAGCTATTGAAGGCGGAGTAGAAATGACTGATATTGTTCATTATAAATTACCACTCTGGTTTTTAGGAGATATAGCCAATGTAATTATGGTTAAAGCTCAGCTCACTGGCATATTCAATTTCCGCTATACAGCAGTGGACAAAAAATTCGGTAAATTTTCTGGAGTGGTGAATGAAATAATTTTTGGTTAGAACCGATTATTTGATTGCTAATAAAGCGCTCACATTGTTATTAATATCTACTGTTGCAACACATATTTTTTTATCTGTGGCATCGAGTACTTTGTTTAAATCTAACATGCCAATTTTATCTGTAATAATTAATTGTACCAATTGTCCGTTAATAAATTTTACCTCTTTATCATTCGGCACTAAAAAAACACCAAATCCTTTTATCCCTAATGATCCATTATAGGTGAGTTGAAGTTCACTGCTGTTTAGTTGCTTAATAATAGGTTGTTCTGGAGCATCATTATTAATCCATGCCATTGGAGGAACTAAAGCTGGATATTTATAATAATTATTTTTTAAACTATCATTCCAACCATTAGGATTTCTTTCAAATGCCTTACTATTAAAATAAATACTGCCTTGGGTAGTATTGTATTTTCTTAGTTCTTGAATTTGGCTAGGCAATTCATCTTTTTTCTTCCAAGCTTCGTTACTACCTGCTCTATAAATTCCTTGTCCAATATAAATATGTTTTCCATATCCATAATTGTTCCACCATTTAAGCAATACATCGTAGTCGGCCAATTTATGTCCGCGTTCCCAATATAATTGTGGTGTTACATAATCTATCCAACCCTTGTCTAGCCACAATAAAATATCGGCATACAAATCATCATAGTTGGTTTGACCTGCTTTTGTATCACTACCCATTGGGTCTTGCGATTTATTTCTCCAAACGCCAAATGGACTAATACCAAATTTTACTCTAGGATTTGTGCTTCTTATTGTACGATAAAGTTGAACTATAACGCTGTCGCAATTGCTTCTTCTCCAATCATCTTTTTTCAATTCACCTCCATATTGTTCAAAAGTTTTTTGATCGGGAAATTCTTTTCCTGAAATTCTATAAGGGTAAAAGTAATCATCCATGTGAATAGCATCAATATCATATCTGGCAACAATGTCTTTAATTACACGAAGTGTATGTTCACGTACTTCAGGTATTCCTGGATTAAAATATTTTTTATCGCCATATACTACAAACCATTCAGGATGAAGTTTGGTAATATGGGTAGGAGCTATGGATGATTTCGAAATATTAAATACTGCACGATATGGATTAATCCAAGCATGAAATTCCATTCCTCTTTTATGGGTTTCAAGAATCATAAATTCTAGTGGATCGTAATAAGGAACTGGTGGAAGACCTTGCTTTCCGGTTAAATATTCACTCCAAGGTTCGTATTGAGAAGGGTACAGCGCATCACCAGCTGGACGAATTTGTACAACTACTGCATTCATTCCATTGGCCTGATGCATATTCAACAAATTAATGTACTCTTCTTTTTGTTGAGCAACAGTTAAGGTTTTTTTACTAGGCCAATCTATATTTTCAACACTTGCAACCCAAACGCCTCTAAATTCATAATTAGGAGATTTTTGCGCTTTTGTAGAATTAATAAATATTATAAAGCCAACAGCTATTAATAATTTTTTCCAATTTTTCATTGTACAAACTTGTTTTTTTGAATTACACCTTGTAGCGCATTTTATCTAATAGTTCATTCAATATTATCACTTCATCGTTGTTTAATTGTTTTAGAATTCCATCTAAGGAATCGTTTTTTTTATCTAAACGTTCAATTAATACCATTCCTTTTTTTGTGATATTTACATCTACTAAACGTTTATCGGTGCAAGATATTTTCTTTTCAACCAAACCTTTTAATAATAATCGATCAACGATTCTGCTGGTATCACTCATTTTATCCAACATTCTTTCCCTAATTTGTAAAGTACTCATTGGCTTATTATTACCCCTAAGAATACGGATAATATTATATTGTTGAGGCGTAATATCTTCATCCAATAAAAATTCTTTAATACGTTCGTGTAACCAGCTAGCAGAAAATAAAATATTTACTGTTGCTTTTTGATGCCCATTTCTAAAAACTTTTTGTTGAATATCTTTTTCAATCCCCATATTAATCCTCCCATACTTTTAGTCCTTCACTACAATTAGCACATATATCTATGTTTTTCCTGCTGCTCATTAGCTCTTTCCTAAATTGTTGGTAATTAGCATTGTTCCAGGTTTCTTTAAAGGACTGAGTTTTTAAATTTCCTAGTTGATGTGTGGCATCTTTATCAAAGCAACAGGGTACGACCAATCCATCCCAAGTTATTACATTTGAATGCCACAATTTCCAACAATTGTTGCTTAGTCCATTTTTAACACTCACTTTGCCCCAACGGTCTTTTTTATACCTACTGTATTTATTGTTAAGCGGAATTAGTTTGTTCGGATCATTTTCATAATCGTATACCTGAGCCGTTTTATACCTAACCTCATCTACTCCAATTTCTTTGCCTAATTTTTTAACTTCTTCAATTTGATGTTCATTGGGTTTTACTACTAAAAACTGAAAAAAAATAAAAGGGGTTTTACTATTAAGTTGCTTTTTCCATTTCACTATATTTTTAGCACCTTCTATTACCTTTTCTAGTTTTCCGCCAACCCTGTATTGCTCGTAAACCTCCTGAGAAGTGCCATCTATCGAAATAATGAGTCGGTCTAAACCACTTTCAACAGTTTGTCTGGCTTTATCGTCGGTTAAATAATGTGCATTGGTTGAAGTGGCAGTATAAATATTCTTTTGATGGGCATAAGCTACCATTTCCAAAAAATTGGGATTAAGATAGGGTTCTCCCTGAAAGTAAAAGATCAAATAAAGCAGGTCTTTATAAATATCATCAATCGTTTCCTTAAAAAAGTCTTTTTGCAGCATTCCGGTAGGGCGGGTAAACTGCCTTAACCCACTTGGGCATTCTGGGCAGCGTAGATTACAGGAAGTAGTTGGTTCAAATGATATAGATATTGGAAATCCCCATTGGATGGGCTTTTTTGCGATTTTAGAAACCTGATAGCTGAAATACACTTTTGAGGCATTCCATAACCTTCGTGGGGTTAATTTACCCAAAAAATTGATACTATCGTTCCAGTTAAAATTAGGCATACAGGAGATAAAAATAAGACATATAAAGTTGATTCACAGAATAGCTTAATTCAACGCTTAATTATGGCACAAACCTTGCTTTTTTCTTTTAACAATTTCTTATTAATCTTTTCGTGTGTAATATCGTCTATTATATAGACCTTTATAATGGATCAGAATTAAACAAGTAAGGATTTAATACGAAATCAAATTATTTAAACTTTTTCTCATAAGCAGTTAGTTTTGGTTGAGGTCCCGATTTCTATCGGGACCAACTTTTTTTAGCAAAGCCACCAATATAAAACCAAATTACAAAGAGTAAGCATCCAAAAGTATCAGCTAAAATATCTGCCTTCTCAAATGATCTTCCTTCAACATAATTTTCTTGGTAAAATTCTACACCAATTCCATAAGAGATAAGTAATAGTGTTATGATTAATACAATTAGGTAACTAATTTTTTTTTTGGA